>JBAXYJ010000062.1:0-12773 GCA_041670885.1 Clostridiaceae bacterium | reverse complement strand
TCAATTACCATAACAACTCCATCTATGTCATAGTTTAAAGTGTCTCTTATTTTAGATATATAGTCTATTTCCTTTAAAATTTCGTCAAAGGATTTACATTCTTTTAAATAATCATCTACCGGAAATTCCTTGTCCTTTATGAACTTCATCATTTCTCTGTAAGATTTAAACTGATGATTTTCTAAATACCCTATATCATAGAAAAATGATGACAGATTTCTCTTTGCTGTTTCTCTCACATCTAAATTTCTAAGAGCCCCCGCTGCTCCGTTTCTCAAATTTTTAAGAGGAGTATCAGAGGTTTTGTTGTATTTTTCAAAGGCTTCCTTTGTCATTATCGCTTCCCCGTGAATCTCAAATGAAAAGTCATTATCTATCTTCAGCGGAATTGCCATTATTGTTTTTATCTGAGGGGTTACCTCCTCCCCTATAACGCCGGTTCCTCTGGTAGCGCCAGTTATAAGAATTCCTTCATTGTCATAGGTCAGGTTTATAGTAAGTCCATCAAACTTTTTTGTAAGTATATAGCTTATCCTAGGCAGCTTATCCTCATTATTACTGTTATAATCCTGAACGAATTTCTCACACCTTTCGCAAAAATCCTTAAGTTCTCCAATACTTTGGGCCTTGCCTAAAGACCAAAGTTTAGCCTTATGCTTATACTTATTAAACTTTGGCAGCACTATATCCCCAACCCTCTGTGTTGGCGAGTAGGGTAGCACTATTCCTGTTTCTTTCTCCAAATTTACCAGATTATCATATATTTTGTCATACTCTATATCTGATATCTTAGGGTCATCCAAAACATAATATCTATAGGAATAGTCATTCAATTTATTTATCAGGTCTTTAATTTCACTTAATTTATCCATGCAGCTCCTCCTAAATCAGCTCCAGTGGAGCCATATCAAGAATCAAGTCTTTTATGCCCATATTTTCAAAGGCTATTTTAAGCTTTGTAGTTCCTGATGATTTGTCTATAGTTATTACAGTACCTTTTCCAAACAGCTTATGTTTAACCCTTGATCCTATTTTTACCTGACTTTCCTCCAACCTATTTTCAGTATTTTTATTAAGGAAAGATTTAAAATCAGGCTCAAAGGTTATTCTTCTGCTTATTTCAGGCTTAGCTATTTTTCTCTGCAGAGCCTGTTCAATAAGATTTTTTGGAATCTCCAGAATAAAGTCCGACTCCGAATGAAACTCATGTCTTCCATACTGCATTCTCATCTCAGCACCTGTAAGATAGAGTCTTTCCTTTGCTCTGGTTATTCCAACGTAGCAAAGTCTTCTTGATTCTTCCATTTCACTATTTAAAGCGAAGGATTTGTTTCCCGGGAATACCCCATTTTCCATTCCTGCCATAAATACTACAGGGAATTCAAGACCTTTTGCACTGTGGAGTGTCATAAGGGTTACTGCATCTGCATCCTCATCATATTTATCCACATCTGCAACTAAAGTTATATCCTCTAAATATTTAGCTAAGGACTGATCCTCGCTGCTCTCCTCAAACTGTACTGCTGATGTTACGAGTTCTTCAATATTTTCTATTCTTGATCTGTCCTCAACCAGGGTTGATTTTTGTAAGCCGCTCAGGTATCCTGAATCATTTATTATGGATTTTATCAGGTCAGACACCTTCATATCTTCCTTAATCTTTATGAATGAATTTATAAGACTTAAGAATTTATTAACAGATGTAACACTTCTTCCGCTAAGACCTGGTATGCTGTCCACATCTAAAAGTGCATTATATAGGCTGAGTTCCAGCTCATTTGCATATTCCTGAATTTTCTGCACTGTGGTATCGCCTATGTTTCTTTTAGGTACATTTATTATTCTCTTCAAGCTGATATCATCCAGCGGATTATTAATCAGTTTCAGATATGAAAGAATATCCTTAATTTCTCTTCTTTCATAAAACCTTGTCCCACCTATTAATTTATAGGGGATTGAATTTATAAAGCATTCCTCAAATAATCTGGACTGGGCATTTGTCCTATATAAAACTGCGATATCTGCAAAGCTTCTTCCTTCATCTTTAAGCCTTAGTATCTCAGAGGCAATAAATCTTGCTTCATCCTTATCACTGTCTGCCCTGAAATATCTTAACTTTTCTCCATCTTCAGCTTCAGTCCTGAGAGCCTTTCCTTTTCTGTTGGTGTTATGCTGTATTACTGAGTTTGCGGCTTTAAGAATGTTGCCGTAGGACCTATAGTTTTCTTCCAGCTTTATTACCTTTGCATTCTTATAATCCTTCTCAAAGTCCAGGATGTTATTTATGTCTGCGCCCCTCCACTCATAGATACAGTTATGCATAACTATGTCATTTGCTATATATTGTCTAAAATCAGGCACTGAAAAATCATAAACAAAGCCGCTATAATCTTCAGTTTCTACCTTTTCTATTATTTCTTCAGCTATCCGGTTTCCATCTCTTACTGCTATGCTCATTCCTTCTCTTAAACTGCCCAAAGGCATAAAATAGAAGTTTTTATCAGATGTTAGCTTAGCTTTTCTTATTATTTCCAAATCTTCATCTAATGAAATAATATTTTTAGCGTATTTTTCTGTTTCATCATAGCTTACTCTTTCAGTTTCTATTCGACCAGTATTTCTTTGCCCATCTCTTACCGGGAACCCTTCATCTTTAAATAAATTCTGTTTTTCCTCTCCTGAAGTATTTAGTGATATTCTATGAGAATAGTACTTTCTTTCCTCTGATTTTTTCCCTGAAAAAAAGCTGAGGTTAACTATTCTCCTTATGGTTTCTCCTCTTATTACACTGCTGCTGAAATGATGCGGATAATTAAAATCCAAAAAATTATCTCCCATCAGCCTATCTGCAGCTTCATAGGTATTAATTTCCTTAAATAATTTTATTATTTGTTCCTGAGACAGGTTTATTCTTCTTCCTCTAACATTAAACACTGCTGTTGGTATCCCATATTTAACAGAATAATATTGTTCAAAATATGCAGCATCGTTCTTATTTCTGCATACTCTTAATATCCATATTTTATCTCCTTGTTCACCATTCAGCCTTACAGATATGCCATTTATAAGTTCTCCATTTCTGCTTCTGACTGCCTGAGTTTGGCCAATTCTATACCCCATATTTTTTTTATACATCAGGTAAACGTAAAATACATCCAAAATAACATTAATCCTGGAAAAAGTTATATGATTTGGAGTTCCCTTTATTACCCTGCCACTTTTTGTGGTAACTTTTATTAATTTTCCAGAATACTCTCTTTTTTTAATAATATCTATTTCCCCAAAAGCTGTTTCTCCATTTCCCGAAGCACACAGGATATTGGTTCCTTCTTTAACTTCTTCAACCTTAATAGGACCCGCTTCCCCCTGAAGAAGAGTTCCTTCCGGCAGACACTGGTCATCATCTCCCACAACGCAGATATTCTTATGTTCTCTTGAAAGTAGATTTACCAGCTTATACTGGGCATGGTTTGTGTCCTGGTACTCATCCACCATTACGTATTTAAATTTTCTTCTATAAAAATCTAAAACTTCTTTATTTTTATTAAACAGGTCAACAGTCTTTATTATAAGGTCATCAAAGTCCAAAGCGTTGAAACCCTTCTTCTTTTTTTCATACAGCAAATAAACATCAGCTATTTTATTTGTGCGAAAGTTTCCTGAATTTGTTCTTTTAAATTCTTCTGCAGATATCAGCCTATCCTTAGACTCACCTATTTTGCCTATTACTTCCCTGTCTGTCAGGTCCTTTTCATTTATTGACAGCTCTTTCATGCAGTCTCTTATTAAAACCCTCTGATCATCTGAGTCATATATGGCAAAATTGGAATTATATCCTATTTTATCTATGTCTCTTCGGAGAATCCGGACACAGGCCGAATGGAAGGTAGATATCCACATTCTGTCTGCTTCTTCTCCTATTATCCTTTTAACTCTATCCCTCATCTCACCTGCTGCTTTATTTGTAAAGGTTATTGCTAAAATCGATGAAGGGTAAATGCCTTTTTCCCGAATCATATAGGCTATTCTGCTGGTAAGAACCGTAGTTTTCCCTGAGCCTGCTCCTGCCAATATGAGAACCGGACCTTCAACTGTTTTAACTGCTTCTATTTGTTCTTTATTTAATCTTTTAAATATATTTTCCATTAAAATCACCTACTCTTTATCTTTTAATAGTATATCACAGCTGGTTTAATTTTTGACATATATAATGAATATTATAACAAAAAAACTGGGTGGCTGATTTTATTGACCATATGTTTTTGTTAAATAAAGTGTTTAAAGGTAGTATAGGACAAGCCCTGTTTGGTAATAATACAGATGCATTTAATTGCCAGGAGGATAAAATGGATATATCAATTCAGCAAGAAATTAAATCAAAATTTAGAAATGGCGCTGTATGTCCCCACTGCGGCAGCAAAGACATAAATAAATTCGGATTCTTTAATGGGAAGCAAAGATACAGGTGCAAGGAATGCAGAAAAACCTTCAATTTATATACAAAAACCCTATTAAGCTGGTCTCACTATAAAGATAAATGGGAAAGTTTTATAGAAACTATGGGTAAGGATATGTCCTTAAGGCAGGCTGAGCAACAGATAGGTGTAAGCTATTCGGCCTTATTTTACTGGAGGCATAAGATAATGAGTATATTAAATGAAGAAATTGATTCAAGGCTTCATGGAACATTAGAACTTATGGATTTGAAATTAAAATATTTAGATAAATACCGTAATAGAAAAGAAGAGGAGAATTTCAATGCGGGCGGAGACCAAAATGTTATATTCGCATTTTTATATCAAAGAGATAATAGGCTGAATTCTTACATATATAAAGAAAGGAAAGGGCCAAAACCCTTTATAGATGAGCTCTCTGATAATATAGATGAAAACAGTATAATATGTCTATATTCTAACTATCCTTTCAGGTATCCCCTTTTATATAAAAAAATAAGAGTGGCAGATAAAAAGAAATACAAAAGGATTAATTATTTTAATACAAATAGTGTGAGAAAATATTTAGGTCAGTTTAGATGCTGGATCAAAATGTTTAGAGGAGTGTCTTCTAAAAACTTACCAAAATATGCAGCCTTCTTTAAGACTCATATGATATTTAATAACATGGAATGCATAATACTTTGCTCCCTCCGGGAATATGAAAGCCTTATAAATCAGTATGCCGCAAAGGGGGTCTTTGGCTTTTAACCAGTTCCGGTATCCTTTAAACAGTTTTTTTAACAAAACAATATGCTTCAAAAATAATTTATCACAGCTATTTTTCCTTTAATCTCTCCAGCACAATGTTATATCCGTCAGAGCCATAGTTTAAGCATCTGTTAACACGGCTTATTGTAGCTGAGCTGGCTCCGGTTGTTATCTCAATATCAGTATATATTTTCTTTTCCTTAAGCATCTTTGCAACTAATATCCTCTGCTCAATGGATTTTATTTCATTCATAGTAAATATATCTTCAAAAAATCTATAGACTTCTTCTTTTGTTTCCAGCTTTAAAAGTCCTTCCGCAATAAGATCCATTCCTTCACTTTTAACTTTTGGGTTATACTTATCCATAGCGCACCCCCTAGAATTCATGGTTAAATTATACTCTACTTTTCAAAAAAATGAAAATGCCAATCCTTGGGGGAAGATTGGCCAAAATAAAAAGGGGGCTTTTTATTTTCTTTTCGTGTATATTATATCAAATCAGAAAAAAAGGTCAACCCTTTTTGCAAAATTTATTTTATTTTATTTTAAAAGTGAATGTTAATATTCATTTTTTAGCATATTCAATTCATCATCTTTTAATTCCCTGTATTCTCCCTCAGCTAAGCTTTCATCTAAATCTAGTTTTCCCAGGCTTAATCTCTTTAAATAGGTCACATCTCCTCCTAAAGAATTGAACATTCTCTTGACCTGATGATATTTTCCTTCATAAATAGTAACTTTGCAGATGCTTTTGCTTCCGCCCTCTATTATCTGAAGCTCCCCGGGAAGAGATTTATATCCGTCATCTAAAACAATTCCTTCCTTAAAAGATACAATGTCCTTTTCGCTTAAAGGTATATTTACCTCTGCATAATACACCTTTGGTACGTGATTTTTAGGAGATATTAACCTATGATTAAATTCTCCGTCATTTGTAAGAAGCAAAAGCCCAACGGTATCCTTATCCAGCCTTCCAACAGGAAAAGGGTCAAATGCCCTGTCTTGATCTTCTAAAAGGTCAATTACAGTACTGTCTTTGTCATCAAAGGTTGCTGATATAACACCATCTGGCTTATTCATCATAAGATAAATATATTTTCTATATCTGATTTCCTCATCATTTACAAATAATCTGCAATTTTCCGGTTCTATCTGCTTATTGCTGTCTTTAACTATTTCATCATCAATTTTGACTAATCCCTTTTTTATAATGACCTTAACTTCTTTTCTTGAACCAATACCTAAATTTGATAAGACCTTGTCTAATCTTTCCATATTTCCTCCTGTATTTAAAAGTAGTGGAAAGTAAATTTGCAAATTCCCAAATAAAAAGGCTGCAGCGCAGCCAAAATTAACTAATTTCAATTTCTAATATGTCATAATCTTCATAGCTTGCATTATTTCCTTCACTTTTTGTAAGCACCAGTATCTGATACTTGCCTTCTCTATAGGTAACCAGGCTGAAATAATTAAGCTTGCTGTACTTCTGAGCCATGTTCCACTCTTCGTCCTCCATGGTATAAAACTCATAGAGAACATTCTTGCCGCCATCACAGCCGGCATTTAGCGTAATAGAATCTCCCTTTTTAATAATAATCTTATCGCAATAAAGCTTTGTATTAGTAATTGGGAGAGCCTCTGTCACATTTATTTTTATCGCTTTTTTAGAATCAAAATTTTTATCGCTTTTCTTATTTTTAGCATAAAATTCAATAATATACTCGCCTTTTATCTTAGGTACAAAATCAAAAACTTTTGTTTCTTTATAATCAATCTCTTCTACCTTATGCTTGTTTATTCTGAGTATATATTTTATTAAAACATCCTTTGTGTTTTTAACTACTATATTAAATTTTAAGCTTTCACCAATAAGATATCTATCTTTAACTGGAATTAAAACGTGATCTATGTAGGCTTCCCTGTATTCCTTAACGTTAATAAACTTCTCAATATGGGAATCCTGCTCTTTTTCCGAATATTTATCTTTTGCAAGAACATCAATGGTGTATAATCCGCTTTCAGTTGGTGTAAAATCTGCGAAGCTGCAGGTGCCATAGGGAATTTTACCTATCTCCTGGTTATTTTTTCTTACTATAAAGGCATATCTTATATTGCTGCTGCCTTTTCCATAAGCTTTAACATTTACGCATTCGCCAATTACTATTTCATCTTCCTTTGAAATTTCTACGCTTTCCATCTCAGCGCTTTCCATTTTATTCTCATCTATTACATATTTCATGCTTGTTTTGCTTTCATATTCGCCCTGATAAGATGAATCCTTAACATATAAAGTTAAATCATATTCTCCGCTTTTTTCCGGAGTCCATTCATAATTCGAAACCTTACCATAGGGAGACTCTTTTGTATCAGGTCCATTTATAATAAATTTATATAAAAGATTAATTCCTCCAGTAACTATTGTCTTTAAGTTTATGACCCTTCCACAGGGGGATGGAGAACTGTAGTCAGAGGTAAAGCTTAATATTTTTATATAAGGATATGGCAATACACTATAATTTATTACTGCTCTGGAGTCATAGTCAGATAGTGAATACATATCCTTTGCATAACATAAAAGCTTGTATTTTCCCTGGTCATTTTCGACAAATGAAGCCATCTTTTTTGTGGAATAATCCTGGATAAGCTGGATCTCTCCGTCTTCTTTTATTTTAGTGAATTTATAAAGAATTGTCCTTTTTTCATCTAAATTAGAAGATACCTTAAAAATCAGTTCTTTTTCCTTTAAAAGTTCTGGTGTCAAGCATTTGAAGCTGGTTATTTCAATATTTTCCAAATCCTCCACACTTATTTTTATCTTTTTGCTGTCTTCAAAATTTTTAGTTGAATTTACTTCCTTTGCTTCTATTAAAAGTTCCTGTTCTTTCGGAATTCTAATATTCCAGTTTAATATTTTTGAATTAGAGTAGTCCTTTATAAGCATCCAGTTATTATTTTCATTTACCCAATATCTAAGGAGAATATCATCATCACTGGTCTCTACCTCTATTTTAAGCTTGTCTCCCACGTTATACTTTTTATCTTGATAAACTATATTTTTAATAAGGCTTTTATTCATATCTCCAATATAAAATTCATATCTGCTGACATAATCAAAGGATTTAGTACTGTTTTCCTTTTTGCTCTGAACCATTATTATGTAAGTTCCCTGATCCTTTACACTATGTTTTACAATTTTTTCACTTGTAAAATTTTTGATTGTTTCCCACTTTCCAGTAAACCCAATAATATATTTATATAAAAGATTTTCATAAGGTGATTCCTCAACACCAATTTTAATTGTGTACTGCTGATTTTCATATTTTTCTACGTTAGCTGAAATTTTAATTTCATTCACCTTATCCACCCACTTTAAATTTACAATTTAAATATAGTATAATGTTTCTGTACTACCAAGGAGGTATTATATTGATTATTATAAATGCTTTTTTAGAAGATTTTAATAAAATAACTATACATTGCAAGAATATAAACGGAAGCAACATAGAAAAAATAAAAATACAAAACAGCACGTTTCTTAATATTATACATTATACCATATCACATGAAAAGATTGACATATTTCTTAAAGAAAATGTTAACATAAAATACCAGACTTTTATTGAACTAGATGATAAAATTATAAAAGTATCTTATTACAATTTTTACGATTCCGAAAGTTTTAAGAATAAATTTTCTTATGATGGTCCTCTGGGCAGTGTATATTCAAAGGAATATACTGAGTTTTTCCTATATTCTCCTGCAGCTTCTTCCTGCTCTGTCCAGTTATTTACCTCTGACTTTGGGCCTATGGAAGCTTTCCTAATGAAAGAGGAAAATGGTGTATTTAAACTTAAAATAGGAAAAGACCTGAATAAATATTACTATAATTACAAAATTCAGGTTTATGGGAAATTCGAAGAGGTATGCGACCCTTATTCCAAGTCTATTTCCATAAACGGAGATAAAGGTTATATTTTCTCACCTGAGGATGTAAGTACTCCAAAAGCTGAAATCAAGCCTTTAAATAAAAGAGATGCAATAATTTATGAGCTTAATGTAAGAGATATTTCAGCTGACCCTGATTCATCCATTAAAAACAGAGGAAGATTTTTGGGATTGACTGAGAAAGATACAAGCATCAATGGTTTGAAAACAGGGCTTTCCCATCTTAAGGAGCTAGGGGTTAATGTAATTCAGCTTATGCCCTTATTTCACCTTTCAAAGGAAAAGATAAATGAGATAATTCCAGAAGAAAAATACAACTGGGGATATGATATAGACAGTTTCTTTGGAATCAATGGAGTATATTCCCGTAATCCATTTTCCATGATTGAAAGGATAAAGGAACTGAAGGAGCTTATAAATGTACTTCACAGTGAAGGATTTTATGTAACTTTAGATGTGGTTTATAACCATACCTATTACGCGCCCAGCTCTGTGTACGGGAAAATATTTCCTGATTTCTATTTTAGGGAAAACGAATCAGGAGTTTTGGAAAATGGAAGCGGCTGCAGCTGCGATATGGCAACTGAAAGATATATGGTAAGAAGGCTTATATTAGATTCTCTTGACTATTTTCTTAAAGAGTTCGATTTTGACGGTTTCAGATTTGACCTGATGGGACTTCATGATATTGAAACTATGAAAGAAATAGAGAATAATCTTAAAAAAGCTAAAAGCAGCATTCTTCTTTATGGTGAAGGCTGGAATATAGAAACTAAAATCCCGGTATGGGAAAGACCTATCCAGCAAAATTCCGATAGGCTTTTGGGCTACAGTTTTTTCAATGATTTAATAAGGGACAGTATAAAGGGAAGCGTATTTTCATCTCTCGATAAGGGTTTTATCAGCGGCAAAGCAGGATTGGAACACAATATAAGAATAGCCGCCTCCGGTTCAATAAATTATAATGATATAATAAATGGACCCTATAAAAATCCTCTTCAGAGCATAAATTACTTTGCAGTTCACGATAATTTTACATTATGGGATAAACTTCAGGAATCAAACAGAGATGATAATGTAGAGGATAAAAAAAATATGGTTAAGCTGGCTTTTTCTATAATACTTTTAAGCCAGGGAATACCTCTTATCCACAGTGGAGAAGAATTCTGCAGAACAAAGCAGGGAGTATTTGATTCTTATAACAGCAATGATGATATTAATAAAATAAGCTGGATGAGAAAAAAGGAATTCTTAGATGTTTTTAAATATGCTGAGGGTCTTATTCATTTAAGAAAAGATCATAATTCTTTTAAATTGGAAAAACCCGAGGAAATAAGAGAGCACCTTCGTTTTATTGGGACTCCCACCGGATCAGTTGGATATATGCTGATTAATATGGGGTATAAAGATTCTTATAAAAATATAATAGTTATACTAAACAGTAATAAGTTTACCATAGATGTTAATATCCCCTATGGAACATATAATTTAATAGTAGATGTGGACAGAGCCGGAGAGGAAACTTTAAGCACATTTACTTCCGGCAGCGTATTTCTGCCTCCTATAAGTACTTTGGTATTTTGGAGCTGATTTCCTAGCATAATTTCATTAATATTTGAAAAAATATTAATGGAGGGATAAAATGAAAAAAGATTATTTATATGAACCGGATTATCCATACAGGAAGCATCCTTTAGGAGCAGGGTACTCAAATGAAGGATACCCTATTATTGAGAGAACAAATAATGGCCTTATTTTCCCTGAAGGGCCAAAAGACTTCGATATAGATCAGGTAAATGATGAGAACATTTAAAGCAGGCAGCATATTTGTATGGAGGACTTATGATGAAAAGTTTTATCTCCTTAATAAAAGAGAAAATCTCCATAATAAATAAAGCAATATCCATCAGCTTAAGCTGGTGGATTTTGCTTTTCTATTAATTTTATTAAATTTTTATAAAGTCTTTCATTATCCTCAGGTTTTCTTTTTTTTGGGCAATTAGATTTTTTACCCATCCGTCTCAGTTCAGAGCCTATATGCCTTTTAAACATCAGCTCATCTATGTTTTTTTCATCAATATAATAACCTTCATTATTTATGACATAAGCCCTTTTGGAAAGAGCCATAGAGGACAGCCCTAAGTCTCCGGTAACTACTATGTCACCTATTTTTGCTTCATTTGCCACAGCCATATCAACGCTCTGGTAGCCGCTGTCTTTGTATATTATTCTGGCATAATCTGAGGCAATAATATGATTTACATCGATGAACATTATTACCTCAATATTTTTCTTTTTTCCTGCTTTTTCAATTATATCTCGTCCCGGGCAGGAATCAGCATCTACTATTATCCTCATCATATCCTGTCATTAAGCTTAGCTCTTCTATCCTCATAGCCTTTCTTGCCAAGAAGTGCAAACATGTTTTTCTTGTAGGCTTCAACTCCGGGCTGATTAAATGGATTTACTCCTAAAAGATATCCACTTACAGCACAGGCCTTTTCAAAGAAGTATACCAGGTATCCAAAATAATATTCATTAAGCTGTGGAACATCAATGGTAAGTACCGGGACTCCTCCGTCATGGTGAGCCAGAACTGTTCCCTTATATGCCATCTTATTTACAAAATCAAGAGTTTTTCCTGACAGATAATTAAGTCCATCCAGGTCTTCCTTTTCTTCTTTAATTGTGAATTCTTTTCTTGGCTTTTCAATATTTATAAATGTCTCAAATAAAAATCTCCTTCCATCCTGAATGTACTGTCCCATGGAATGAAGGTCAGTTGAAAAATCTGCTGCTGCCGGGAATATTCCCTTCCCGTCTTTTCCTTCGCTCTCTCCATAAAGCTGCTTCCACCATTCACCAAAATAATGAACTGCAGGCTCAAAATTAACCATCATTTCTATTTCTTTTCCTTTTCGATAAAGGGCATTTCTTGCTGCTGCATATTTATAGCAGTCATTTTTCTCCAAATCCTCTATGGAAGTATCTGAAACCGCATCAAATGCTCCCTGCATCATTTTATCAATATCAAGTCCGCTGGCAGCTATTGGAAGAAGTCCTACTGCTGTAAGAACTGAATATCTGCCCCCTATGTCATCTGCAATAACAAAGGTTTCATAACCTTCATTATCTGATAATGTTTTTAATGCTCCTCTTTTCTTGTCAGTAGTTGCATATATTCGAGTTAATGCTTCAGCTTTACCATACTTTGACTCTAAAAGTTCTTTAAATACTCTAAATGCTAAAGCCGGCTCAGTGGTTGTTCCTGATTTTGAAATAACATTTACAGATATATCTTTTCCTTCTATTATTTCTAAAAGCTCTGCTAAATATGATGAGCTTATATTGTTTCCGCAGTAGAAAATCTGCAGGCTATCTTTTACATTATTTCTGAAATTATGGCTCAGCATATCTATTGCTGCTCTTGCTCCCAGGTATGAGCCTCCAATTCCTATTACTATAAGTACATCAGAATTTTTCCTTATCCTTTTTGCTGCTGCTTTTATTCTTCCAAACTCTTCCTTATCGTAGTTTTCAGGAAGCTGTGCCCAGCCTAAAAAGTCTGAGCCAAGCCCACTCTTTTCTGTTATCATCTTATCTGCTGCCATTACCATATCCTT
>JBAXYJ010000061.1:0-12821 GCA_041670885.1 Clostridiaceae bacterium | reverse complement strand
GCCTTATTAAGCCTTTCCTTTACATCCTCTGAAAGAAAATAATTAGCCTTAATACATAGATCACTTACTGCTTCCTCTATTTTTTTTGAATCGATTTCCCTCATTTTTACCTCCTTAAAATAATAAGGCAGCCTTTGCCACCTTATATTTTCCTTATCTAAGGGAATTGTATAATTCCCTTTTGGCTGATTTTCAGCGTTTTTTCAAGATGGAAATTTAAATTTTTGAATTATGCAATTTCTCATCTATTGATTAGAGCTAAGACTCTATTCATTTCATTATTTACTATCATGAAGCCTTCATCTACTCCCATTCCTGGTTTTGCAAGACACTGATCAGCGCTGCAGGCCATAGCTATATTTGTACAAACCTCTGCTGAGCGGTTTGTTTCATTACAGGTACCTCCGCAGTATGCTCCAATATTTTTCTTCTTACAATAAATTATTGACTTTATTACATTATTTATACCGCCTAAATCAGGTGTTTTTATCTGAAGCATATGTCCTGCCTTATTATCTGCAAAATACTTTATATCCTCATAGGTATTACACCATTCATCTGCTACCAGCTCAACATTAATATTTCTTCTATCAAGCTCTGCAGTAAGATTTTTAAGGGCTTTCATCTGAGCTTCTCTTTCTTCCATATCCATAGGTCCTTCTATCCTGAGATGAAATGGAGCTGCTGCTTTTTCTAATTCTTTTAAGTAATCTGCCATTTTATTTATGTCATTATTAAAAGCGATTCCAATGGTTCCATATACATCGATGTGAAATACAGGATTATATCCTTTTGAACTTCTTAATTTTATCACTCTGTCTCTAAGCCAGGCTGCATATTCCAAAAGCTTTTCTCCTTTTGACCCCAGCTTTTCCTCCACATTATTAATAAGGGCATGAGGAAGTACATCTGCTCCCTTTATAATCATCTTGTCTGCATTTTCATATCTTAAATCACCGGACTGAGTAAATATAGGGACCCTTTTTATATCTGTATCTATATCATACTCTTCCTTTACTACCTCTGCCATTGTTTTCTTTTTAGCTTTTGAAACACCATCAAGTAATGCCTGAGTTATGCCATATCTTATGGCTGTATGAAGTCTCTTCCCATCTATAATCATAGAATCAAACTCCTCTGAAAGCTCTTTAAAGGAATTCAGTTCCCGCCCTATAAGTTTTGGAGTCAGGTTCTTTTCTATAAATGGTATGAAATCCTTTGCCAAAAATAGAGGATCTCTTCCGCCGGCTCCTGAATACTGAACAGCAGCACAGTCTCCATAAGCTACCTGGCCGTCCTCCAGAATAAGCATAACAGATATTGATTCTCCTGCCATCCTGACAGATGTAAAGCCATCTGTTACCGGCTTTCTCAGATAAGTAAACCCATCATGGGCAGCACCGCACTTTATAGCTCTCTGATCATCAAAATAAAATCCTGTTCTTCCGCTGCTTAGTACCACATCTTTTATTTTCATAACTTTTCCTCCTTAAATTCCTGGTCTTCCTATAAGAACACCTTTTTCAACCGCATATATATCATCTATTGTCATCTGAAAACTTACTTCTCTCTTTTCATAAGCTGCTCTGTCTTTTAACTTTTTACTGTTAAAATTCTTAAGCTCCCTGCAAAATGGAACATTTCCACATTCTAAGTATCTTACAGCTCCCAAGTTGTCACGAGCCGGCAGCATCTTGCCCATATTATATTTAGATGGAGCAAAAGGAATGTCTATAACTCCTGCCTGAAATGCTCTTACTGTGCCTATCGCTATATCTCCATTTCCCATCTCATAAACTTTATCTATAATACATCTTGTTTCTGCTTTAATTACTGCAATTTCAGTTTCTAATTCTTTAGACATAAGCATTCTCTGACCCTGCAGCATATTAAGTGTCATCTTTGTTGCCTTTATTCCCTGAGCATTTGCTTCTTTTGTAGGAATACCGAATGCTTCATGGGGAGTCTTTACTATTACCTTTGTAGCTCCTGCTAAGGCAGCAGCTGCCGCTCCTGTTCCTATTACTCCAAATGCCTTTGCCTCATCATGAGGAAAGCCTCCCATCCACTGATGAAATACAGTTGTTATATAAACATCTCCATATCCCTGCTCTTCTAAAAATTCCTTAAGCTGCTCTTCTAAGGATCTTATGGCTGCCACATCCTGAACCAGATTACCGCATTGGCCATAGCCTACAGTAATATTTTTGACTCCCTGTTCTGCTGCCAGCAGAGCTTCAATTATTGACACTGAATTTGAAGTACTTGGAGGGACCAGTGTTCCAGTTAAAGGGCCAAAGGGTTCCCTGTTAATGCATAGCCCCATTTCTCCATAGAAGCCAACTAATCTGTCACAATACTGCCAGTCCAGAAGTGATTTTTCAAGGGATACTGATTTTGCATAAGGAATATTGTAGGATATTCCTCCACCTTCATTGGAAGTCCATCCTGAAGCATGAATTATTTCAGCCAGTAATCTGGCGTCTGGTGTACCATGCCTTGCCTGAAGGGGAACATCAACTGCTTCAAACACCCTTCTGCAGCCTGATACTCCATGATTTACTGCAGGAAAGCCATTAAGAAGAGATCTTCCTGCCTTCCTGCTCTCTACCATTCCAACTTCACACTCATCATACCTGTTCTGCCTTGTATAACTGTCTATGGTAGTAGGGAGAAGGTCTGCTCCTCCAACGTCCTGAAGATAAGTTAATAAATCAATATGATCATCTATAAGTGCCACACCGGCTCTTGGCTGTGCCAGTGTAATTCCATTTTTTTTAGCATATACAAGCTTACTGCAGAAGTTTTTTTCCTTTGGGACTTTCTGAAGATATTTAATACTATCATCTAAATCAACTTCTTTTCCTGTATTCCAGGAAGATAAAACCTCTTCTCTGGTTTTCATAAAATCATCTATGGACCACTTTTTATTTTCCAGCTTCATTTCATTTCCTCCTAAACCTCTACAAGGTATTTTTTCATAAGTCTGATGGCTAGATTTTTATCTTCCTCTGCTAAAAGTCCCATAGCAGATAATATATAATATTTATCAAGAAGCAGCTTTGGCTGTTCAGGCTTTAAATAGTTTGGCTGTTCTATATTGAAAAGACCGGCCTTTAGTATTGCTTTCGGATTATCTGAATGTACAAGAACTCCTCCCGTTCCTATAAGGTATTTCACCTTTGTAAGGTCCTTTCCTGTCTGGGTAAATAATACCCCCGTTGGAGTATATGTGTTTTCAATGAAGCCTACATGTCTCTCCATGGAGACCTCAGTTGCCGCTTTTGCCATAGCTTCATCAAAATCTGTATCTTCCTCGTTTTGAGGCACCATTCTTATATCCCGATGGCGTCTCTCACACTCTTTTTCTATATCTCTTTCCTTTTTACTTAAGTACTTTTTAATTTTTCTCTTTCCACAGGCCTCAAGAAGAGAAAGTGTAGAATATCTCATTCCCAAATCTCCCTCTACTGTCCTTTTAGCATAGGGTTCCTCTAAGCCTCTTAAGGTAACTCCGGACCTGCTTGGCTCACCATAAGCTAAGGAGTGCACATCTGTTGTCGCTCCTCCAATATCTAAAATTATAAGATCTGATATACCGTCTTCCTCTTCGCTTCCTTCAGAGAGTGCCTTACCGGCGTTTAAAACTGCTGCAGGAGTTGGCATTAAAATTCCATTTATATAGCTTTCTGCTGTACTCATTCCCTTAGCTTCAACTATCTTCTCCATGAAAATATCTCTTATGATCTCCCTGGCAGGCTCTACATTTAAATGGTTAAGGCTTGGCATAACATTATCACATACACGATAGTATATATTTCCGTCCTTTAATATATCCTCTACCTGATCTGCTGCTGATTTGTTTCCTGCTACTACGACAGGAAGTTCAATGCCTGCATCACGCAGCATTTTTGCATTGTGAATAATGCATTCCTGATTCCCTCCGTCTGTTCCTCCAGCCAAAAGAATTATATCCAAATTTGAATTTTTAATCTCTTCAACTTCTCTTTGTGAGAGCTGGAAGGAATATACCTTAAGGACTCTGGCTCCTGCACCTAAGGCTGCTCTCTTAGCAGCTTCGGAAGTTAAATCCGGAACCAGTCCTATGGCCACCATTTTAAGTCCCCCTGCCGCAGAAGAACAGGCCAGCTTTTTAATATAATCGATTTCAATATTTTTCTCTTTTAAAATACTATTTATCTTATCACAGGCTTTATTAAATCCTATCATTATGTCAGTATCAACAGTTGTTATATCCTTAGCAGTGGCTGCTATTTCCTCATTTTCAATGTCTACGGCAGTAAGCTTTGTATAGGTACTGCCAAAATCTATTAATAAGTAACCTTTCAATTAAATCACTCCCAAGGCTCTTCTATATTTAAGTCTTTTCTTAAATCTGCTACCCCTATCATAGGATCTGATCCTGGCGGGTATACCCTATCAAAACCCATTTTAATAAATTTAGCTTTAGTTTCCTCCCAATTTTGCTTTCCAACTACCAGGTTTCCTCCTACATAAAGAAGTATGCCTTTAAGTCCTGATTCATCGCATTTTTGTCTTAATCCTCTGCAGTCTATCTCTCCATGCCCATATAAAGAAGAAACTAAAATAGCATCTGCTTTAGTTTCAATTGCGGCATTGATAAAATCCTCCTGGGGAGACAAGACTCCAATATTTATTACGTTAAAGCCTTCTTTAGTAAAAACATGGTTTAAAATTTTGTTCCCCACCGCATGACAATCAGAACCGATGACTCCAATTACTATAGTTTTCATAATTACACCCCACAATTATTTTAGGAAATTGATTAATTATCTTTCGGCTAATTTTTCAATTATGTAATTTCCTTATTTATATTCTAATTCTATGAACTTGGATTTAAGAGCTTTAACTGATCCCTCGTCTAAATTGAATACAAACTTTATTATCTCTTTATTATCCTTATTTAGTTTTTCAATATCTTTATATCTTCCCGGAGATACTATTAATGCATCGCTGTCATCTACTATCTTTTTTAATATATCCGGGTCCTTACTATTTGAGTACTTGATATTGCTATTTCCTAAACCTGATTTTTCCAGGGCTCCCTTTATTTTATATTTAAATTCCTCTGATATACAGATAAATCCAAATCTAGTTCCTTTAGGAAATCTTGCAATCTTTACTATTGTTCCCAAATCAGGATTTATTGCCACTCCTAAAACATCCTTTGAATATTTACTTGTAAGCTTTGCAACTTCATTTATATGATTGAAGGTAGTGATAATAACCTGACTTTTATCCAGTGTACTTTTTGTTTCACTATTCATTTTATTAAGTTGATTTATAGTAAGCGGCTTAATGTCCATATTTGTTTTTTCTGAAAGCTGTTCTGAAAACATTTTAGATTGTTCAATATTGCACTCTACATAAACTGCAGATATTTTTTGCATAAGTTCCAGCTTTTCTTTTACCCTTTTGTTTACTATCTGAATAAATTCCTCAGAGCTTATGCCGTCTTCCAATGCTGTTTCAAATCCCAAATCTACAAATTTTAATATCTTATCTTTAACATTCTGATCCCTATATAATTCTCCTTCTTCAGCTACGAAGGTCCCTTTCCCCTGATATGATCTTAATATTCCGTCTTTCTCCAACTCATGATAAGCAGTACTTATTGTATTTCTGCTTGTATTAAGCTCTATAGAAAGTTCCCTTTCTGTAGGCATTTTGGTACCTGACTTTAGGCTTCCCTTTCTAACTTCAGCCTTTATTTGATTTTTAACCTGCAGATATATTGGAACTCCGTTGTCCCTATCAATAAAAAAATCCATTACACACCTCCGTAATTGGACTAATGGACTAATCCATTAGTCATCTATAATATACCAAAAAAATTCTCACAATTCAACAATTTTTTGCTGATTTATGAGATTAATTAGCTTTATAAAATTTATCTACCGAGGCTGCTATGGATATGGCTGTTTTATTCTGATAATCTTCATTTAAAAGCTGCTGTTCCTCACTATAGTTTGATAGAAAACCGCACTCTACAAGTACAGATACTATCTCAGATTCTCTAAGAATCTTATAACTATTATTTGCTGCCTTTTCATTTCTTTTGTTTCCATTATCAATGTCTGCTTTTAATCCTGCCTGAATCATATGGGCCAAAACTTTACTTTCATACTTATCAGAATACCATACCTGAGCTCCATAGTACTTACTCTCTGTAAACATATTCATATGAATTGATATAAAAATATTTGCTCCAGATGAATTTATCATTTTAATCCTGTTATTTAAATCCTGAATTTTTTTATTTCTGATAGTCCCGCTGTTTTCATAAAGTCCTGAATCATCTTCTCTTGTCATTATTACCTGGTAGCCTAAATTAGTTAATGCTGTTTTAACTTTTTTTGATATTTGAAGATTTAAATCCTTTTCTACAGTCCCTCTTTTAGAAACCGCTCCTCCATCTATACCACCATGCCCCGGATCTATCAGGATTAGTTTGTTTTCCTTTTGGAAGCTAAAAATACTTGTTGATATTTTATAATTGACAAATAAAATTGAACCAGAGCAGCATATAATAGTAAGCAGGCTTAAAATCAGTCTTTTATTTTTCATGAAACTTCCTTAATAACATTAATTCTATATATTCTATGCGAACATAGCTTAATTTAACATAACCTGGACTAAATTTTTCGAATGATCTGTTATTCTTTCCAGATTATTTACCATATCAAGAAACAGAGCACTATTTTCAGCGTTACATTTTCCTTCGTTAAGCCTTTTAATATTGCTGGATCGGAAGTGGTCTTCCAGCTCATCTGCAGTTTTTTCGATTTCTATTACCCTGCTGCATTTTTTTATATCTTTATTTTTCAGTACTTCTATGCAGAGGTTAAATGATTCTATAACCAGCTTATACATTTCCATCAGCTCCTGCTTTGCCCCTTCTGACAGTTTCAGTTTTTTTCTTGCTTTTTCCTTTATAAAAGATGCTATAGTTTCTGAAAAATCTCCAATTCTTTCAATATCCTTTACCTGATTAAAAAATCTATTTATTATTTCTATTTCATCCTTGCTTACTTTAGAGTTGGATATCTTCACCAAAAATAGTGTAATATCCTTTTCGTATCTGTTTATTATAATTTCTCTCTCTTCTATTAATTCTATAAATTCCTGTGTGTCATTATAAAAAGAACTAAAAGCCATTTCCAGGTTATCACGAACCAGCATTGCCATTTTTAATATTTCCTTCTGAGTTTGAGCTACTGCAATTATCGGTGTCTCCAGAAGTCTGTCATCTATGCCGCTTCTCTCTATATATTTATCCTCCCCTCTTACTAAAAGATTAACGAACTTAACAATATAGGGAATAAACAAAAGTAAAATAAGTGCATTAATTAAATTGAACATTATATGTGAGATGGCAATCTGAAACTTAATGTTGTTAGGTAATAAATAAGCTATAAATATACTGAATGGCTTAATGAATATTAAAAATATCATTGTTCCAAATATATTAAAAAATAAATGGATAAGTGCCGCTTTTTTTGATGCTTTAGAGGTTCCTATACTGGCCAGCAGCACCGAAATGCAGCTTCCTATATTACTTCCAAAAAGTATGGGAAGAGCAGATGCTATTGGAATATTGGAAACTGCGGATAAAACCATTAAAAGACCAATAGAAGCTGAAGAATTCTGAAGAAGAGCAGATGTAACAGCCCCCACTGAGATGCTGATAACTACACTTGAGGTCAGGGTTTCAATAATTGATTTAAACCAAAAATAGCTGTGAAGGTTAAAAAATCCCTGCTGCATAATATTCATTCCAAATATAATTAAAGAAAACCCAAATAAAATATTTCCATATTCCTTATATTTTCCTCTGCTTATAAGCAGCAAAAGTATTCCCAATGAAAGAATAAGAGGATTTAGGACATTATAATTAATTGCCATAAACTGAGCAGTTATTGTGGTTCCAATATTTGCTCCAAATATAAAGCCTGCTGCCTGATAAATATCTATCGTATAGGAATTAACTAAAGCAATAATCATAACTGTAGTTGCACTGCTGCTCTGCAAAATAGCAGTAACAATCGTTCCTATCAGCATATTTTTAAAGCTGCTATTTGAGATACTATTATATATAGACTTTATCTTTTCCGATACAACATTTTCAGTTCCCTCTCCCATTAACTTAATTCCGTATATAATAAAAGAAAGACCACCTATTACTTCAAACAAGTTCTTATATATCATGAGCATACCTCCAATTATTAATATTATATATTTTTTAGCAAAATAAAAAAAGAGAGTTAACTCTCTTTTCTATCTCTTTGAGAAGGTTTTGAGAATGTGCAGGCCGCATAAATACTCAATTTTTGAAGTCTATTGTTACATATATTTTACCCAATACTAGAAAAATATATAATACCCCATAAAAAGCAAGACTAAGTAAAGCACCTAATCACATCGCAACAGGATATTTTTAGATTTTCCTGCTAAAACACAAAAAGTTCCTGGAGTATAAATTCTCCAAAGCCTTGCTTCCCTTGCCCAGGGATTACTGCAAATCCAACAGCAAACCTGGAGTTCGCTGTGCTTCTTCTTAGTGCAAATACTAATTACAGATTTCAATAAAAAAGTTTTGTATACTCTGTCTGTGTATTGGCAATATGGTATACAAATACACAACCATCTATATATTTATAGATAGCCACATATTTTTCACTAATAACCATCCGATACCCGAAACTATTCAACCAGGGATCAGGTGTTAATGAACCTGAATCAGGATGAATCTCTAATCTTTCAATTACATCTAATATGCTATCACTAACCTTCAATGCAGTATCTACATCAAATTGGACTACATAATAATCTTCTATACTCTTTAAATCTTCCCATGCAGTAGGTAATATTTCTATATTACACTTCATTATATCTTTCTCTTAGTTCCTTTCTTGCTTCTGCAATACTTCTCATCTTTGCTCCCTCTAATCTCTCCTGTTCAGCCTGTAATACTTTTGCTCGAAGTTGCAATATCTGTTCTCGCTTTTCAAAAGCTTCCAGACTCATAAATACACCGTCGCCTTCTCCATTCTTTGTTATATAAATTGGTTCCTTTGTATTCTTTGCAAGATTAGAAATTGATAAATAATCATTACGCAGAGCTGCGGATGCTTTAATAATCATATCAAGTGCTCCTTTCATATCTTTTTACTGATATAATATTATCATATTATTTGTATTTTGTCATCATTCCATACAAAAACCTCCCAGGATAAGTCCTGAGAGGTTTTGAATTGTTTTGAGTTGTATTCCGTTTGGCTGGATTATTATCTCTTTGAAAACTGTGGTGCTTTTCTTGCTTTTTTAAGACCGTATTTCTTTCTTTCCTTCATTCTTGGATCTCTTGTTAAGAAACCTGCCTTTTTAAGATCTTTCCTAAGATTTTCATCTGATTTAACAAGTGCTCTTGTTATACCATGTCTTATAGCTCCTGCCTGGCCAGTAAAACCTCCGCCGTTAACGTTAACTAGTACATCGAATTTATCCTTCATGCTTGTTAAGTTTAAAGGCTGATTTACTATAACCTTAAGAGTATCTAATCCAAAATATGTGTCTATATCTTTTTTATTTATTGTTACTTTACCTTCACCAGGTACAAGTCTAACTCTGGCTATTGACTTCTTTCTTCTTCCTGTTGCTATATACTGAACCTTTGCCATTTATAATCCTCCTTCCAATTCCTTTAGTATTTTAATTCTAAAACTTCAGGTTTTTGAGCCTCATTTTCATGCTCAGCTCCTCTATAAACCTTTAATTTTTTAAACATCTGTCTTCCTAAAGGTCCCTTTGGAAGCATTCTTCTAACTGCTTCAGTGAAAGCAAATTCCGGCTTTTTAGCCATTACTTCTCTATATGGTGTCTCTTTTAATCCACCTGGATAAAAAGAGTGGTGTCTATATAATTTCTGGTCTAATTTTTTCCCGGTTAATACTGCTTTTTCAGCATTTATTACTATTACATAATCACCAGTATCAATATTAGGTGTAAATGTTGGTTTGTTTTTTCCTCTTAATATGGAAGCAACCTGACTGGCTGTTCTTCCAAGAGCTTGATCTGCTGCATCTACTATATACCATTTTCTTTCGATTTCTTGTGGTTTAGCGATATATGAGTCCTTCATCATTTTCCCTCCCAAATTTGACTGTACGGTTTATCTAAACAACCCGGGGCTAGTGGGTTTTTTATTACATACAAGCATATAAATTATATTATATTAACTGGCTGTTGTCAACCATTAATAATAAACTTTATCTAAGCATAAGCCTTGAGGCGGTAAAACCATCCCTGCCATTTTTCTATCCTTATCCCGGATTATAGTTTTTATATATTCAGGGCTTATTTTCTTCTCACCTGCTAAGACTAAGGTTCCGCATATAATCCTTACCATGTTATAGAGAAAGCCATTAGCTGTGACCTGTACCTTTATGTAATCTCCAGCTTTATATACTTTTAGCTCTTTAACATCTCTTACATTAGACTTAGCAGCGCTTCCTGCTGATTTAAATGCTGAAAAATCTTTTTCACCTATAAAAAATCCGGCAGCTGACTCCATAAGTGATACATCCAGCTTATTCTTGTGGTAATAGTGGTAATTTCTAAATATTGGCCTTGGCATTTCAGCATTTAGTATGGTATAAATATATGTTTTCCCTCTGCAGCCGTATCTGCTGTGAAAGTTAAGGGAAACTTCCTCTGATTTACAAATTACTATATCATCAGGGAGCTTAGTATTTATTGCATAACAGAATCTGTCTTCAGGTATGCTGCTCTCTGTTATAAAATTAGCTATATATTCTTTAGCATGAACCTTAGCATCTGTCCTTGAACAGCCAATTAAATTCACTTCTTCATTAAGCAGTCTTTTTAGAGCAAGCTCAATAGTTCCTTGAATTGTCCTGCCAAAAGCTTGCCTTTGAAAGCCTGAATACTCAGTCCCATCATAGGATAGAGTAAGCTTTATGTTTCTCATAGCCACCTGCTCCATATTGTAAGGGCAACATAAACTATAAATATAAAAGCTGCTATAAGGTCACAGGCGGTATATCTTAGGATCTTCATCCTGGTCCTTCCCTCTCCTCCTCTGTAGCACCTGCTTTCCATTGCCATAGCGAGTTCATCTGCTCTTCTGAAGGAGCTTATGAAAAGCGGTACAAGAATTGGTATAAGAGCCTTTGCCCTTTTAACTAAGTTCCCCTCGTCAAAACTGGCTCCTCTTGCCATCTGAGCCTTCATTATCTTGTCTGTTTCATCCATTAATGTAGGTATAAATCTTAGGGCTATTGTCATCATCATTGCCAGCTCATGGGCTGGAAGGCCTATTTTCTTAAAGGGATTTAAAAGGCTTTCTAAACCGTCTGTAAGCTCTATTGGCGATGTGGTCAGCGTAAGTATTGATGTTCCTGTGATTAAGAATATTAACCTTATTACCATAAAAGATGCAAGATAAAAGCCTTCTTTATATATGATAATCCTTCCATAAGAAAAAATTTGTTCTTTCCCAGGAGTAAGAAATAAATTAAACACAGCTGTTATTAATATCAATAAAAGAATAGGCTTTAATCCCTTAAAAATATATTTTAGTTTTATACCTGCAATAAGAATACAGGATAATATAAATACAAAAACAAATATATATCCTTTAAAATTATTAATAACAAACAAATCAATAATAAATATAAGAGATATTAAGATTTTTAATCTGGGGTCAAGATGGTGAACCGGCGATTCACCAGGGATATATTGACCTATAGTTATATCCTTAATCATGACTGTCTCCTTAATATTTTCAGAAGCTGACGTTTAGCCTCATCTATTGTATATATTTCATCAGATACATCAAAGCCTTTTTTTCTTAGCTCCCTTATAAGATAAGTTACCTGAGGTACTGCCAGCCCAACGTTTTCCAATAAATCTACCTGCTTAAACACTTCTTTCGGCTCTCCATCTAATATAATCTTTCCACTACTCATTACTATTATTCTGCCTGCCAGCTTAGCCACATCCTCCATGGAATGAGATACAAGAATAATTGTCATGTTGTACTCTTTTTTAAGTTCTTTTATATTATTTAATATCTCGTCTCTTCCTTTTGGATCGAGACCTGCTGTTGGTTCATCCAGTATAAGAACCTTAGGCTCCATGGCGACCACACCGGCAATGGCAACTCTTCTCTTTTGTCCCCCGCTGATATCAAAGGGTGATATATCTTTATACTTTTCATAATCAAGGCCTACCATATTCATTGCTCTTTTTACCCTTTTATCCACCTGCTCCAAAGATATGCCTAAATTCTTAGGTCCAAAAGCAATATCTTTTTCTATTGTCTCTTCAAATAGCTGGTATTCAGAGTACTGAAATACGAGCCCTACTTTTTTTCTTATTCCACTTAATTTAACTTTTTTTTCTGTAATATCAGTACCATCTATTATAATCTGACCTGAGCTAGGTTTTAAAAGTCCATTAATATGCTGAATCAAAGTAGACTTACCAGATCCGGTATGCCCTATTAAAGCAATAAATTCACCATCTTCTATATTAATAGACACATTGTCTAAAGCTTTCATTTCAAAAGGTGTTCCGGCCATGTATGTATGGGTTAAGTTTTTTATTTCAATCGGCATAGTTCTTCCACCATTTCATTTATAGTTAGAATATCATTTTTAATATTAAAACCACTTTTATTAAGCTCATAGGAAAGCTCTGTAACTTGGGGAACATCCAGTCCCATTTCTTTCATTTTTGATACATTTGAAAATATT
>JBAXYJ010000060.1:0-13047 GCA_041670885.1 Clostridiaceae bacterium | reverse complement strand
TTATTTTCTATACAATTTTATTATATTCAGCAGGCCGGGCAGCTGTGAATTATAGAATAATACCACCGTATTTCCTGCCCGCGCCTTATATATAAGTGGTATTTGGAAGAGCAGATTTATCATTATATACGGAATTTACAATAAAATTTAGTAGGAGCCCGGCTGTTAGGTAAATAAGCTTTCCTTTCACCTTAATTTATAACTGTATTTTTATATAATAAAAAATAAATGGGAAATATTTCAAAAAATAGAAGGAATTTATTAAAATATATAGAAGTATATATAGTAAAAATAAAATTATGGGGGTACTGTTATGAGAAAAGAAATTCCTGTAATATATTACAAAGAAGATGAAAAAGCTTACTACTATAATCTGCCGGACCCGGGTGAAAAAAGCGGCAGAAAAGAAGTAGTAATTCTAAAAAAGAAAGAAGAAGAAGAATCTAAAGAAACAGAGTGCAGTGAAGAGAAAATATTAAATATGAGATTTTATGTACCTGATATAAAGTAAAACACTAAAAGAGAGTTTCAATTTGGAACTCTCTTTGCAATTTAATCCGGATTTTAAAACTAATTAAACAGCCTTGCTATACTTATTCTTTCAATATTACTTTAAGTTTTTTAAGTATTCTTTCTTTTCTTCTGCAGATTGTTGATTTTGATGTATTGAGCATTGCTGCACATTCTTTAAGCTTATAACCTTTAAAAAATAGGCAGTCTATCAGGGTTTTATCATAATCAGAAAGTTTATCTATGGCATTCTTCAGCTCTTCTGTGTCAAGACTTACCATGGCTTTATCTTCAGTATTATCCTCAGATATAATTTCCTCATCTAAAGCTGTATCATATTTTAGTTTTACTGTCCCCCTTATCAGATAATAGAAATTATTTTTTACAGAATTATTCACATAGGCTGTAAAAGAATCAGACGAAATATCAAAGCTGTCAATTGCCTTTAATATACTTACGTATCCTATCTGGATTAAGTCTGATTTATCCAAGCCGTTTACATAGATTCTGCTGACGCAGCTTAAAATCAGCGGCTGAAACATTTTAATTATTTCCTCCTTGGAAGCTTTATCCCCCTCTTTTGCTTTTATTAGTAATTCCTTATCCATGTATATCCTTTCCGAGTACTCTTTTTATTGTGCACAAGATAAGGGTACAGCATAAAGAAATTAAAATAAAAAATCATATTATATGAAATATGAAAATTAATTTATACTTTATTAATAAAAAGTAAAAATTTTAATATAAAAATCATAAAATATATTAAATTAATTTGAATATATTAACAAATAGATGAAATTTATCGATATAGTAATATTAATAAACAATTGTAAAAAAATCATCAACCCTAAAACTACAATAATTGAAAATAGTATTAAATGAGTAATAAAAATATGGTGGTGTTAGTTTGGCTAATTGGTTAGGGGCTCTTATTAGTGGGGTAACTTCTGTTATTGCTTATCTGCTGTTTGTAAAATTAAATGAAAGAGTTGGATTGGTTAAAATCGTTAATACTAAATTAAAAATTAGTGTAAACTTAGGTTTTGGATATTTGAATTTATACTTATAATGATATTTTACTGTATAGTTTCACCTTCTCCTAATAATAAAGGCATATACTACCACACTTCATATGGCATTGTTTTTGGGTCCATTTTTGCTTTTGGTCAGAGAATATAAATGCTAATACATAATACTTACATCTCTTTCTACTGTAATGATGCCGCATATGGCTAATGCTATGCTAACGGTATATTGTGAAAACAAGTTAAATCCAGAAGCAGAGGGAAAACTTATTTTATTTTTGGTATCTTTAGTGAAATTTAGTAAAAGAAAAAGAGCATTAAGCTCTTTACTTTTAAATATAGCATATTATTTTATGGCTTTTAACCTCTTGTACTATCCTTTCAATTACAGCGTATAATTATTTGAACCTTTGTTATGTCTTTTCTAAGGTCATTAATATTGCAATTGGGCTTAGAAAGCTTCTCTTTCATTTCACTGCTAACTCAGTTAAATCAACTGTTTAGTCTTAATAGAATCTAGTATTCTTTACTGGCAATCTATGATAGGGTTATCATTAAATAATTACTTAATGTCTTCTAAAAATGTTCATCCATAGTGCTAAACTCTAATTTATTATAGTATTTTAAAAATATTTTTACTGTTAGCAGTTAGCAGCCAGGGGGGTATATCTATTATCCAATGTTAGGAAACGGAATGTGAAGCAGCCGCATAATCTCCATCTGTGATTCCAATATACGTTCTGCTATAAAATCCATGAATGGTTTGTCGTCTTCATGTGCCTTCTCCAGAAGCTCTATATACTCATGCCTTAAAATTGGCGGGATAATAGTAAGCAAATATCCATCCTGTATCAGTGCTGTATTCATAAGTAAACGAGATATACGCCCATTACCATCTATAAATGGATGTATGAATACAAAACGTTTATGCAGCTGTGCTGCAAACTCTGCCGGATGGTATTTATCCCGTTCTTTACAAATCCACTGGAATAGATGATCCATTTCAGATTGTATCATCTCTGGCTGACATACCCAATACTTGGAACCCGTTATAATGACCGGTTCCCTGCGGTACTTCCCTGCAGATTCGGCATCAATCTCCCTGTAGAACATATAGTGCATTTTTAATGCATCGGTCTCGGTAATTGTGCTGCAATTAAGCAGTGTAAACATAAAATCATAAGCCTCAGCGTGACCTAGTGCCTCAAAGGTATCCCGAAGCGGCTTTCCACCTATAGTCAGCCCATCCTCCAGCAGTACTTTAGTCTCACTTTCAGTGAGAGTGTTCCCTTCAATGGCATTACTTGACCATGTAAGACCGATACGGTAATAATTTTTAATCTCATTTAGCAGTCTTCCCTGGAAGGGGCGCAGCTTATCAATTGCGGCTTTATAAAGATCAATTTTTTCATAGATATTCATATGATACCTTCCTTCTTCTGGTTAATAGGTAACCTTATCACCGCTGGGCATGATAAAGGTACCCTCGTATATGCAGCCTGCTGCTTCTGCTATATGCTTTAATTCATCAACGGTAAAGCTCTCTCTTTTTATCTTCTGGCTGAAGGCCTGAGGACTTTTCCCTGACATACGCCCCAGCTCGGAGACACTTACACCCAGCTTTATACACAGAATTTTAAGTTGTTCAGATACTGACATATAAGTCACTCCCTTCATTACTTTTATTATAAACAATAACGTTTAAAAAAACAACTTATATATTATATTTTTAAATAAATTTGTTTTATGAACGCTCTATATAAGGGAAAGTGTGGTTGATTGAAACACTAGATTACCATTATCGGCAGGAATCCCTAGTCAGGAGGTTTTGGCAGGACCCCCAACTAGGAATATTTAGTTAAGATACCACCTGTATGCAGTTGGATTTCGATGTATGTACTCCTAATGCTATAAGTTTTAGAATATTTGTAGTTATTGGAACATATTGTCGAATGTAGGTTATTATACTATATCATTAACTTAAAATATGATATAATATATAAAATATAAGTACAAAAAATAGCAATAATACCAAACTAAGTAAGAAATTTTAAGGTGAAAGCAATATATGAACAGAGGTGAATAAATTGCTGAATGAACGACAAGAAAAAATCATAACGCTGCTAAAGGATAATAAGAACTGGATGACAGGTAAACAGCTTTCTGAATTTTTAAATGTTTCAGGTCGTACCATAAGGTCTGATATTGCATACATAAATCTGTACCAGGATGATATACTAATTGAGTCAAATATTCGAAATGGCTATCATTTGAATGGAGAAGTGTCATCTAATTTGAATATTCATTCACAAAACGTAATTCCTCAAACATCTTTTCAAAGATGTTTTTATATTATTCATGAATTACTATTTAAAAAGAATGAACTTAGTCTGATTTATGTAATGGACAAAGTGTTTATTAGTGATTCTTCCATGGAAAATGATTTAAAAGAAATAAAAAAAATCTTAGTACCTTATACCACACTTAAGCTTATCAGGTGTAAAAATCATATATCTTTAGAAGGAAATGAGGAGAATAAAAGAGAACTTTATGTAAATTTACTGGTAAAAAAAATAAAAGGGAACTTTTTAAATCTTGATCTTTTGGCCGGTCTGTTCCCAAATTTTGATTTGCTTATAGTAAAAGAATTACTGGAAAGGATATTTAAAAAATATAATTACTGTATGAGAGAAATGGAGCTTCCGGTAATCATGGCTTATATTGGTACTGCAATTGAACGAATGCTTTGCTATAATTACATGCAAATATATGAGATAAATGAAATCGTCAGCAGCAGTATAGAGTTTTCTATAGCCCGGGAATTTTATGAAAATGTATCAGAAAAATTGCATATTGAAATTAAAAAAGATGAAATTACCTTTTTGGCTTTGATATTACTTGGGAAAACACAAACTGATGATAAGGACAGAGTACTTTTATTAAATTTGGATTATACGGTGAATCAATTGGTAAGCGACATATTACTAGACATATATACTGAGTTTGATGTTGATTTGAGGGAGGATGAAGATTTAAAAAAAGGATTATCTACTCATATTCAGCTGCTTCTTGAACGAAAAAAGAATAATATTCATATTTCAAACTTGTATTTAGATGAATTAAAGTACAAATATCCCTTCTTTTTTGAAATGGCTATTCGGGTGGGTAAATTAATTGAGGACAAGCTAAATGTAACAATCGATGAAAATGATATCAGCTTTATTGAACAACATTTAGGCGGTGCTCTTGAAAGGATGAATTCTAAAAATAAATATAGAGTAATCATGATAAATCCTAATAATCAAGCCTTATCAAGTTTATGCATAAAAAAAATAGAGAGTATATTCCATGAGCGTATAAAAATTTCTCAGTCTATTAATTATTTTGAAAAAAAGGAAGTACTTAAAATAAACCCTGATTTAATTCTAACTACTCTGCCTTTAGAACATAACCTGAATATTTTAACAGTGCAGATTTCGATTTTTGTCAACTCCGAAGATGAAATTAAAATTTTTAAAGCTTTAAATTTACTGGATAGTAATAGACTTAGAAAAAAATTCATTACAAGTTTCAGAACTATGATGGAACCCGGCTTCTTTTATTTTGACCTTGATTTGGATACTCCCAAAGAAGTTTTAAACTTTATGAGTGATCAGCTTTATAATGCCGGTTTGGTGGAAGAAGAATTCAAAAAATCAGTATTAAAACGTGAGGAGCTTTCTCCTACATCATTTATCTATTCTTTTGCAATACCTCACCCGCTTACAGCAATCAGTAAGGAATCAAAAATCTCAGTGGCAATTCTTAAAAAACCAATGCAATGGGGAGAATTTCAAGTAAAGCTAGTTCTTCTTTTAGCCATCCAAAAGGATAATCAGAAAATAATTCGAGCTTTTTTCGATTGGTTAAGTAATATAATAAGTGATTCTAAAAAACTATCTTCTCTAATGAAAACAAAAAGTTATGATGAATTTATTAATAATATTATTGAGTGAACTCTCTTAGCTAAAGCTAAGCATCAGGTCTTCAGATGGGGAGTCTACCCACCTGAAGTAAAATTATAGGACCGCCAACTTATAGAAGAGGGCAATCTATAATTTGAATAAAGAAAATCTGCATAGAATTGATGGATAAGCGGTTAACAGCTGCATGACAGCAAGTTATTAACCGCTTTTTTGTATATGGATTTTCACATTCGTGTAAAATATTTCCTAGCATTAGGAAGAAACATTGGAGGTACCTAATATAAATCTATGTATAATAAAAGTATAGATAATATATTTTGAACTACAAGGAGGCAAAATGGAAGGATTAGAATTGTTATGCTTTCAGCTTATTTCAGCTGCCGGAACAGCACGATCCTGCAATATTGAAGCCATACAAGAAGCTAAAAAAGGAAATTTTGAAAAAGCAGAAGAGCTGATGAAAGAAGGCAAGAGCCAGTTTTTAAATGCTCATGATGTACATAATAAATTGCTTCAGCAGAAAACAAGTGAAGGAAATATGAGTGGCTCAATATTAGTGATGCATGCGGAAGATCAGCTTATGAGCGCGGAAATGTTTCAAATATTAGCTAAAGAATTTATTTATACCTATCAAAGAATGCTTGACTTAGAACATAAAGTTAATTGAAGATTTATGTTCTAAATAAAAAATTTAATTTCCTAACCGGGGAAATTGTATAATTCATAAATTAACTTTTTAAGCTTAAAAAACCCTCTAAATTCGCTATTTTTAAGCTGAGAAATCAGCTAAAAGGTTATTATGCAATTTCATTAATTAAAAGGAGGTGATATTAATGAAGAAGATTTATTTGTTTTGCAGTGCGGGAATGTCCACCAGCTTACTTGCAAGTAATATGCAGAAGGTAGCTGATGATCATAATCTTCAGGTTGAAGTGAAAGCGTTTTCACTTGCAAGTATTGATGATATCTATGAAAAAGAGCATCCGGACTGCATTTTGCTAGGTCCCCAGGTGAGATTTGCCTATGAGGAAACTAAAAAGAAATATGAAAAACTAAATACTCCGGTGGGGTTAATCGATGTCAGTGATTATGGCAATATCAAAGGAGGTAATGTTTTAAAATTAGCGTCAAAATTGATAAATCAAGGCGTTTAAGAAATTATCTTAATTTCTAATGTTAAATTTAAAGTTATTAAAATAAATGAAGGAAGGTATAAAAATGAAAAAAAGTTTTATGGAAAAGCTGGAATCAAAGCTTATGCCGGTTGCTCAGATTATAAGCAAAAATAAATATCTTATTTCAATTCGTGATGGCTTTTTAATCAGTATGCCGCTTTTAGTAGTTGGTTCCATGTTTATGCTTGTTTCAAATTTCCCGGTTCAGTCCTGGATTGACTTATTACAAAACACAAAATTAAATGGAGCGTCAATTGCATCCTATTTTTCAAATGTAACCAGTGCAACCTTTTCAATTATGGCAATATTCATTGTAATTGGTATTGGCTATAGTTATGCAAAACATGAAAAAGTAAATATGATATTTGGAGCTGCTGTTGCTGTTTTAAGCTGGTTTCTCCTTATGCCGTTTACAACAGCTTTTACACCGGATGGTGCAGCAAAGGCAGTTCAGGTTGCCAGCATTCCTTTAGACTGGGTTGGATCAAAAGGTATATTTATAGGAATTATATGTGCGTTTGTATCCGTTAAGATTTACAAATGGGTGGAAAATAAGGGCTGGACAATTAAGATGCCAAAAGGTGTTCCGCCTACAGTTGGACAATCATTCGCAGCATTATTCCCAATTGGCGCAGTGATTGTTGTATTCTTCTTTATTCGAATTCTTTTCTCATTGACACCATGGGGAAATGCCTTTGACTTTATTTATAAAATTTTACAATTACCTCTGCAAAGAGTTGGAGATTCTCTTGGTGCAATGATTGGAGTTTATTTCTTTGCACATGTTTTATGGCTCTTTGGTATTCACGGGACAAATATTACAGATTCAGTTTTCAGACCAATACTTTACGCATTATCTGCAGAAAATTTACAAGCGCTGCAAGCAGGGACAACTTTGCCGCATATTATAAATCAACAGTTCCAAGACTTGTTTGCTACCTATGGAGGTGCAGGATCAACACTTTCTCTGTTGGTTGCCATGTTTGCATTCTGTAAATCAAAAAGAGTCAAAGAGCTGGGAAAATTATCGATTATCCCCGGTATCTTCGGTATCAACGAGCCAATTATTTTTGGCTTGCCGGTTGTATTAAATCCTTTGATAGCTATACCATTTATTCTTGTACCAATGATTAATATCATTATTTCCTATATAACTATGTATATTGGAATGGTTCCAATTTGTAATGGTGTTATTATGCCATGGACAACACCTCCAATTATTTCAGGTTTCTTATCCTCCGGATGGCAGGGAGCTCTTCTTCAGATATTCCTGATTGCTCTTGGAGTAGTTATCTATTATCCGTTTATCAAAACTATGGATAAACAATATATAAAAGATGAAGCAGAAGCTAAAGACAATCCAGAGGATGATAACATTTCTTTAGATGATTTAAAATTTTAAAACTTGGGAGAATATGCTATGTTGAAGATAATAGCAATTTATGATCAGATTCAATCCGGAATGGGAACCAAAGATGATAAAATGCTGCCGCTGGGCGGGAAAAATGTTCCTATCGGCCCCAGCATCATGATGGAACCTTTTCTAAAACAGATTGATGCCAAAGTTGCAGCCTGCTTGTATTGTGGGAATGGAACCTATTTAAATGATAAAGAAACAGTAAGTAAAAAACTATGTGATATGGTGAAAAAACTGCATCCGGATATAGTGATTTGCGGACCGGCATTTAATTTTAAGGACTATGCACAAATGTGTGGCGAAATTACAGAAGACATAAATAATTCCACTGATGTACCTGCAATAGCAGCTATGTCTGCTGAAAACGAAGAAGTAATAAAGAAGTTCAAAGACCTGATATACATTGTGAAATGCCCGAAAAAAGGTGATGTTGGTTTAAATAACGCACTGAAAAATCTTTGTCAGGCTGCAAAATTACTTGCATGTCACGATGACAATACCGCAAATATTAAAGAATATTGCTTCTAAAAATATGGAGTGAAGTCAGCACCGCATTTTATATGCTTTACGTATGTGATGCTGACAAAAAGTGAAAATTAGAAATAGCAGATTCCAGCAGGTTTCTGCTATTTCTAAATAAAATTTAAAAATTGAAAGGCAGGGATGTTATAATGCATAGAATGGGCATATCTGTTTATCCGGAACATTCAACAGAAGAAAAAGATTACGCTTATATGAAACTTGCTGCAAAATATGGATTTACTCGAATTTTCACCTGCTTATTGTCAGTAAATGAACCAAAAGAGATTATCATGAATAAATTCACCGAATTTATGCGCAAAGCTCATAAACTTGGATTTATCGTGGGTGTAGATACAAATCCTGATGTGTTCTCTCATTTGGGAGCAACTCCCTATGATTTAAAACCATTTTCCGATATGAAGGTGGATATTGTTCGTCTCGATGGCCATTTTAGCGATAGAGATGATATAGCAATCACCCATAATCCATATGGGATCCCTATTGAATTTAATGGAAGTTCAAATACAGCTTTGGATCTAATGATTGAAAGAGGTGCAAATACGCACAATATGGTGGTTTGTCATAACTTCTATCCGCAGAAATATACAGGACTTGGCTGGAATAAGTTTATGGAATTTACTAATAAATATAAAACATTAGGCCTTCCTGTTGCTGCATTTGTTTCCAGTAATAATAAGAATACCTTCGGGCCTTGGCCGGTATATGAAGGATTACCTACCTGCGAAATGCATAGAAAATTACCGATAGATTTGCAGGTAAGACATTTACTTGCAACTAACAAAATTGATGACATCCTGATTGGAAATGCCTACGCCACAGAGGATGAGCTAAAATCAATATCTGAAGTTGATAAAACAAAAATCACATTCAAATTGGAGCTTGCAGATAATATTACAAATGAAGAGAAAAATATCATATATAATTATCCCCATTTCGGGAGAGGTGATGCCTCTGATTATTTAATACGCAGCAGTATATCACGGGAAGATTACAAAAATAAAACAATTCCATACCGCAAATATGATAAAGAATTATTCCATAGGGGAGATATAGTAATAGTTAATGATAATTTATCTCATTATCGTGGCGAACTAGAAATTATTACAAAAGATTTACCTAATGATGGTGAAAGAAATTTCGTGGCCAGAATACCGGAAGAGGAATTAATTCTATTGGATCTATTAAAACCGGAATACCTATTTGGTTTCGTTAAAATGGGATAATTTTATTAACTGATTAGAATGGGAAATAAGAGAATATAGATGATAAAGTGCAGAAGTATTTTATGGCTTAGTTTGATACCTTGGATAATAATGGAAGGAGGTATATGGTGAAAAAAATTGAATATAAGGTTAAAAATCCACAGGGAATTCATGCTAGACCGGCAGGACTGTTAGTCAGTGAGTTTAACAAATTTAAATGCAACATAATCATTAAAAAAGGTGAAAAATCAGTAAATGCAAAAGAAATATTTTCTTTAATGAGTCTCAGCATTAAACAAGGTGATACAATTACTATAACTTTTGAAGGTGAAGATCAAGAGGAGTCTGCTAAATCAGCAGAAAAATTTATAAAGAAATTAATTGACTCCGGGCCAGGGGTCAATTAGAAAATATAAAGTGAACTCGCTTAGCTAAAGCTAAGCATCAGGTCTTTAGATGGGGAGCCACTCCACCTGAAGCAAAATTATAGAATCACTAACTTTAAAAGCGGGCGCCCTGAAATTTTGATCAGGGCTTTGGAAGGACAGAACAGGGCAAACTTGTGAAATTCAATAAAATACTAAAAGAGAGTTCAGATTTTAGAACTCTCTTTGCTATTTAATCTATGCTGAAACTAAATATGATGATACCGCTTTACTTATTTCTTCAAAATTTTTTAAGTTTTTCCGGTATTCTTCTTCTGCTTATAGTTGATTTTGACGTATTTAGTATTGCTGCACATTATTTAAGCTTATAGCCTTTAGAAAATAAGTAACCTTAAAAAAGATCAATATTCAAAAACCTGCAGCCATAAATTTCGTAAATATTTCTAGTATCCATACCATTGTTCCAAGACAGGAATTTTCTTTGACAGCAATTCACTTTGTCCTATTTTTTTAAGTACATTTGGTTTTTTGTCGTAAAAAAATATCTTTTGCCCGCCTTTGCATAAAATAAACCTTTCATCCAGATTCACTTCTGCTTCTTTAATATTAATATAACCAAAAGATTTTTCTTCTTCCCCCTTCTTTTCGTATATTTTAAATGGAATCAGTATTTTATCTTTTCTTATGTAAAGAGGTACCATCCCTCTGCTGCCAGTTATGTTTACAGATAATTTTCTTATTTCATTCATATTCAGATAATGAATCAGGCAGTAATCTTTAAGTACCTTGTAAAATGAATAATCAACCTCTTTAACTTGGCCGCTGTTTAAATATAATCTAGTTGTTTTGCCATGATTTTCAATGTAAACCGGAACTATGGCTGTTAAAGATTTAAGTAAGTTTAAATATTCTATACTCATATCATCTCCCCCTATATGGCAATTATACTGCGAACCAATGTTCGATGTCAATATATGGAAGCTAAAGTTCGCCACCGGGAAAATAACCCCGGGCTGGGGAAGAATTAACAATACCTGGAAGTGAACTCGCTTAGTTAAAGCTAAGCATCAGCTTTTCAGATGGGGAGTCTGCCCCACCTGAAGCAGAATTATAGGATCACTAACTTTAGAGGTGGCTGTCTTGAAACCTTTGATAAAAACAAAATGTAAATGCTGCTGATAAAGCATTTGGTTAATGTTTCTTATTGTATTATATAGGTATATAATGTAGAATTATTTTTGTAAGATTTTATGATTTTATTTGATTTTCAGTGGAAACATTACTGTTAGTGGATTTGGGATAAGCTAGTAATAAACACTTCATAGCTTATAAAGGTTATTTAAAATCTTACGATATAATTATTGAAACAGCTTTAATTTAAATTTGAATAAAACTTAATTTTATATAGAGAATATGATATAATTAGCAGTAGGACAAACTTTGATTTTTATAAATCATTTAATGGCAAATTAGTTTCAGGCTAAAGCAGCAAATTACTTATATAGCATTATTTTGCCAAATGTGTTGCTATAATGTTTCAAGCAGAATAAATATTTTTTAACTTATGAAGGTTTTTAATGGGGGGTAATGATGCGTGAAAGAAACAAGAAAATTTAAAAATTTAATAGCTGTTTTTATATTTTGTTCAGTGTTGATATTGGGTTTTAATTTCAACATAAAGAATGTATTTGCAGCCAGTGGGACTGGGATAGTTACAGGTTCAGACCTAAATGTTAGGACAGGCCCTAACTCAACTATAATAGCACTTTTGGATAAAGGTGATAATGTAACTGTAATTAATACTGTACAAGACTCGTCCGGAGGTTACTGGTATGAAATTGAATTTACCTTTGGAACTTCAACAGTAAAAAAAGGATATGTTAGTAAAAATTATGTTACTCTTAATAAGACTATTTATAGTTCAACCTTTGAAACCTATCTAGATCAACAGGGATTTCCTGAAAGTTACAGAGCTAAATTAAGAGAACTTCACAAGCTGCATGATAAATGGGTATTTAAAGCAAAACATGTGGGACTTAACTGGGCTAATGTTTTATATGCTGAAACTTCTATTGGAAAAAATCTAGTACCCAGCAGCAGTGCCATTTCATGGAAGTCTCTTGAAAGCGGTGCTTATAACTGGGCATCTAATACATGGCATGGCTTTGACGGCAGCTGGGTTGCTGCTTCTAAAGAAATTACTTCTTATTTTTTAGATCCAAGAAATTTTCTGGAAGATACATATATATTCCAGTTCCAAAATTTAGCATATTGTGGAACTGAAGCTGAATCAGGAGTGGAGAGCATATTAAGCGGCACATTCATGTCAAGCCCTTTATATGTATATGCAGATGCTAATAATGTACAGCATACCGTGGATTTCAGCAAAGTATTTATGAGTGCGGCTGTGAAATCAGGTGTGAGTCCATATAATCTGGCGGTAAGGGCAAGACAGGAACAGGGCATTTACGGAAGCCAGCTGGCAAAAGGATATTTACTTTATGATTCTACAACTCACACATATAAAAAATATTTTAATTATTTTAACTTTGGAGCCGTCCCCGGGACAAACAATAACTCTTTATTAAATGGTGCAGTTTATGCTCAAAGAAATGGTTGGACAAGTCCTGAGTTATCTATAACAGGCGGGGCTGGTCTTATTGCAGATAATTACATCAATGTAGGGCAGAATACATTATATCTGCAAAAATTTGATGTGGTAGACGGCGGAGACGGTTACTACTGCCACCAGTACATGACAAACTTGCAGGCCGCTTATTCTGAATCGTCTTCTATGTCTAAAGCATACAGTGGAATTCAAAAT
>JBAXYJ010000059.1:0-13053 GCA_041670885.1 Clostridiaceae bacterium | reverse complement strand
TCTAAATAATAAACCATCACATGATTTTGATGCAATATTATCTGATCTGACTCTCCCTTGATTTGAAATTGTATCCCCCTTCAACCAATTATTTGCCTTTACACGCCAATCTGGATCCTTTGATAATTCAGGTGAAATTAATATTTTTTCATAGTAGTGCCAATTATCAACAACAATTGAATTTAATTTTGTTTTAATATTTTCTTCTATCTCATTTCTTACACTTTCTATCTGGGTATATAAGTTTAAATTAACTTTTAAATTTATTGTATAACCATAAATATCGCTATTCCAACCACCACAGTCAGTTTGTTCAACATATGATTTTGAATTAGCTAAAACTGCCACTTCTTTTGCACAACCATCTATAGCAAATAATCTGACAACAGTTGCTAATAATGTCTCAGTATTATTAATGAACTCGTCTTCCATAAACTTCCCCCCCCTAATATAAATAATCGCACAATATAATTATATCACCCATAACTACCAATACACCCCAATTTCATTATAAAATTTTATAAAATTAACTTCTTTAATGAAATTTTAAAATTTCCCTTTTAAAAATTATTTTGCAACCCAATAAATATTTAAAACATAGTATCGTAATATTTCCATTAAAAATCATTAGTTGGATATTAATCTTTGGTTTTTATTTTATAATGAACTCTGTTATTATACCTGATTCTTTAGGTATTAAAAAATCAAAATACCCTATATCAGCAGATTTAATTTTCTGCTCTATAGGGTATTTAATTACTTCTTATTATTTCATTATCTTACAGATATTATTTGTAAATTCTACAGGATCGCTTATTGTTAATCCTTCAATAAGAAGAGCCTGATTGTATAATAAATTCGTGTATAGCTCCAGCTTCTCTTTATCATTATCAAAAGAATCCTTCAAAGCCTTAAACACTTCATGATTTGTGTTTATTTCCAATACCTTTTCAGCTTTAATATTTTCACTGTTTGGCATTGCATTTAATGTCTTTTCCATTTCTATTGAAAGTTCACCCTCATTTGAAAAACATACCGGATGGTTCTTTAATCTTTTTGATGCTTTAACTTCTTTAACCTTATCTCCAAGAATAGTTTTCATGCTTTCAAAAAGGCCCTTATTTACTTCCTCTTCTTCTTTGGAGGTTTTCTTATCCTCCTCTATGCCTAAATCGCCGCCGGATACAGATTTGAATTCCTTCTCCTTATATTTCATAATCATTTTTATTGCAAATTCATCAACATCATCCGTAAAGTAAAGAATTTCATATCCCTTATCCTTTACCATATCTGTCTGGGGCAGCTTATCGATTTTCTCATTTGACTCACCGCAAGCATAATAAATATATTTTTGCTCCGCCGGCATCTTTGAAACATATTCATCTAAAGTAACCATTTTCTTTTCTTTTGATGAATAGAACATCAATAAATCCTGCAGTACATCTTTTTCACTTCCAAAGTCGCTGTATACACCATACTTTAATTGTCTTCCAAAGGCTTTATAAAACTTTTCGTAATTTTCCCTGTCATTTTTCAGCATACCTTCTAATTCATTTTTTATTTTTGTTTTTATGTTTTTAGCAATGATTTTAAGCTGCCTGTCATGCTGAAGTACTTCCCTGGATATATTAAGGGATAAATCCTCAGAATCAACTATGCCTTTTACAAATCCAAAATAATCAGGAAGCAGCTCGCTGCATTTATTCATGATCATAACGCCGCTGGAATAAAGCTCCAGGCCCTTTTCATATTCCTTAGTATAATAATCATAAGGTATATTTTCCGGAATATATAAAATTGCATTGTAATTAACTGCTCCGTCCACACTTATATGGATATGTTTCAGCGGTTTATCAAAGCCATAGTGCTTTTCTGAATAGAAATTGTCGTAGTCTTCGTCTTTAAGCTCATTTTTGTTTTTTCTCCAGATAGGAACCATGCTGTTTATTACTTTCTCTTCTGTAACATCCTCGTATTCTTTGTCACTGCCCTCTTTAAGCTTGCTGCCTGTAACATCCATTTTAATTGGATATCTTACGAAATCAGAGTATTTCTTTATAATTGATTTTAGCTTGTACTCCTCAAGATACTCATCATAATGCTCATCTTCAGTGTTTTCTTTTATCTTCATTATTATATCAGTACCACAAGTGTCTTTTTCGCAGGGTTCTATTGTATAGCCCTCTGCACCTTCAGACTCCCATTTATAAGCTTCATTGCTTCCAAAAGCCTTACTTATAACAGTGACATTATCAGAAACCATAAATGCAGAGTAAAAACCTACTCCAAACTGTCCGATTATATCATAACCATCCTTTATTTCATTTTCTTCCTTGAATTTTTGGGATCCGCTTTTTGCTATAACTCCAAGATTTTCATCCAGCTCCTCTTTTGTCATTCCAATACCTGTATCGGATACCTTTAATATTCTATTTTTTTTGTCTGCTGTTATTTTTACATAGTAGTTTTCTTTTTCAAATTTTAAAGAATCATCCGCCAATGTCTTATAATAAATTTTATCAATTGCATCGCTGGCATTGGAGATAAGCTCTCTTAAAAAAATCTCCCTGTTAGTATAAATTGAGTGGATCATCAGATCTAGAATTCTTTTAGATTCTGTTTTAAATTCTTTAGTTTCCATATAAATTTCTCCCTTCATTATAAAACTATACATACTTTAATTTAGTTTGTTTTGACACAAATCACAATTAAAAAATATTTTTTATTAGCACTCGTATCATGTGAGTGCTAATCCATACTTTTTATATATCACTTTTTGAAATCCAAGTCAAGACAAATTTTCACCCCAGGGGCGTAAAATTTTTTTATACGGTAATTTAAGATATAGGCTGATAGAAGAAATTTGTAAACTAATTACTTTATATTCTGCAGATATTTTTTTTCTGCAGTGGCAAGAATTATATATCTATGACCACCTTTTCTTTCGGAGTTATTGGCTGTAATTGTTAACTTACCATCCAATTCTTTTGCAGTTACGTTTAATTGCTGATTTTCTACTGTAATTTTATCTATTTGCCATGCTTTTGCATAAAAATCACCTTTAGCATCAAGTATGGAATAATATATTAGTGAATATTTTGTAAAATCTATGCCTCCGGAATATACAGGTAATGGTATATCATCATATGGAAAAGATTTACCTGCAAAGCTGTTCCATTCCTGCTGTGTATTAAAAACCTTTGTACCAATGGGCAAATCATTAACCACATCATCTACAAATACAAAACCAGTAAAAGCATACTCAAATGGAATTAATTTACCATTACCGGTACTATTTTCATTAGTTATTACATTTATAGAAGTTTTATTACTTACAGCAGACTTGTTGGCACATCCAGTAAGAACTATCAAAAATAACAAAACTAAACTAATTGACTTTTTAACCATTAATAATCACTCCCTCGTTGAGCAATTATTTACAAACTTTCAATATAATATACAATAAAGGACTGTTCTAAATTATTTTATATTATATTCCAGTTTATTTTGGCATAAGAAACCTCAGATTTTTATTTTATAATCTGAGGTTTCTATAATTTCTCTTGCTGAAAGCCCTGCTGCATTGTCGGCATTATTCGTAAATGTTTTGGCTTTAGGATGATAATCCAGACTTACAGTTTCCCTCTGTTATAAATTCGGTGAAGCTTATAATATGTATACCCAACGTCCATGGTTTAACTGCCTGTCAAACATATGAAGTGAATCACCTTCCTTAAATTTTTCATATTATATAATAAGTAGATATATCTACAAATAACGATTAAGAGGTGATAAACATTGTTTGCTCCATTTATAATATGTTTAAGAGAAGGTATAGAAATATTTTTAGTCATCATTCCATTGGTAGTTTACTTTAATAAAAATAAAATGTATGGAATGAGTAAAAACGTGTTTAAAGGGGGAGCTCTGGGAACGATTCTTGCAGCAATAATGGGTTCTGTAATATTTTCATCAGCAGCTTCCTTAAACGGTACTGCAGGAGACTTATTTGATGGTGTGTTGGGGATAGTATTGGCAATATTAGTATTATACAGCGTAGTTTTATTAAGAAAAAACAAATCTCTCAATGCCACTCCTGACCAGCATTTTATAACTTTAAGCCAAAAGGGTATATTTATTATTGCTGCTATAACATTTTTTAGAGAATTATTAGAAGCAGCATTATTTATATTAACCAGTTCATCAAAATCTCCTATATTAGTAGCAGGCTCATCGATATTAGGTCTAGTTTGTGCAGCTTTTATTGTATATCTAATATCTAAAGGGATATCGAATTTTAATATAAACCTGGTATTTTATATACTGAATCTTTTCTTAGTAGGCCTGGGTTCATACTACTTTGGTGATGGACTTGAAGTATTATTTGGCTTAGCTATTCCTCAGATATTCACAATGGGTATATTAGTTTATGCAGTCCCAAGTTATTTTTTAATGATAAAAAAGGATTTAAAAAAATTTATGAATTCTAATAAAATAAAGTAGAATTTAAAGATTGTTTAAATATAAACTTCCGCTTACAATTTTTAAGTTTATTTAATATAAGACCACCAATTCAGATAACATGAAAAAAGAGGCATAAGAATATTGATAAGTATACTTTATGAATGTAACCTTATGACATAAAAATCACATTTTATGTCATAAGGTTATTAAATCTGCATTCTCCTGGGAGAAATACCCAGGTGGATGTAAAATTTATTAAACAATTCCAGCCGAATAGTAAATACCAGTTTTTAATGATTGTTTCATTCATATAACTCATTTCATATTATTCTCTATTAACTTTTGCAATTTTTAATACTATTTCATCAGGGAAATAGTAAATTATAAAATCATTGTACATCATCGTTACCTCCTTGGTGATATGCATAAATTACTGCGTTAGGTATTCTTTTTTTCATAAAATTACTGCTGCTTAATAACCTGCTTCAAGAAAACTCACTTATTTTCATTTATGGTACTCTCTTTCTAGGTACAAAATTATCCTGCAGCAGCAGCCAGTTCTGTGGAAAATCCCTGCCAAGTACCCAGTAAAAGAAGCCTCTTATTCCAAGCTCCTTAACCAGGTTAAACTTTGCCTGTATACTCCTTGCATCCTCAAACCAAACTTCATGTTTTCTCCCCTGCTCATCAACGTAATTAAAGTGAGGTGCCTGGGATACTGTATCGTATTCAATAGCAGCGCCGTATTTAAGGGCCAGTGCAATTGCCTGCTGAGAGCTTATGGACCTGGCAAACCTGCCGCCTTTTACATAGGGAAGAGTCCAGTCATATCCATAGAGGGGTATACCCATCATGATTTTACTTCGCGGCACTTCAGATATAGCATACTCCATTACTTTTCGAACCTGATTGATTGGAGAAACAGCCATAGGCGGACCTCCTGACCATCCCCACTCATAGGTCATAAAGAAAATGAAATCCATAATCTGGCCATGAGCCTTGTAGTCGTGGCCTTCATAAAGAACACCTTTTTGATCAGCTGATAGCTTTGGAGCCAGGGCAGATGATATGAAATAATTTTTTTCCTTCAGCCTTACCCTGGCTTTTCTCAAAAATGCATTATATCTCTCACGGTTTTCAGCTCCCAGGTATTCAAAGTCAAAATCAAGGCCCTGATAACCCTTTTCCTCCATAACCCGGAGTGCCTCATCAAGTATCTTATTCTGCAGTGCTTCATCTGTTAATACCACTGTAGCCAGTTCAGTACTGAAGGTTCCGTTTTCGAAATTCGTTAGTACCATCAGAGGAACGACCCGATCTTTGTATGCTGCATTAATTGAAGGCTGGTCAATTACAGGTGTCAGAGTACCATCCCGGTTCACAGCATAGCTGAAAATTTGGAGAAAAGTCAGGTTTTCTCCTACCTTATCCACTTCCTGAGGTGAATTTGCTCCCGTTATCCTTGGATCAATATACGCTCCCACATCCACTGTAGGACGGGGTGCCTGGGGGATGTAAAGTCTTAAACCTGCAGGAATACTGCTCGGATTTTTAATCTGGTTTATTCTTATTATCTCTGATATTGGAACATTGTAAAGCCTGCTTATCTGGTATAAGCTCTCTCCCGGCTTTACAAAATGGTATTTACCCCAGATTGGAATAACTATTGTCTGTCCTACTACTAAATTTCCTGGATTTTGTATCTGATTTGATTGGATTAATTGATTTACCGGTATTCTATAGATTTGAGATATCCTCCAGAGGGTGTCCCCTGGCCTGACAACATGTATCTGCAATATCTTCAGCTCCTTTTACATCATTCATTATTAAAGTATTCAAAAGATGCAGAAAGAGTGATTCAGTTTTTGGTTCTTGCAAAGCCACACACCAGAGCCCTGATACCTGACTGAAATAAAGATATAGTTCTGATATTCTTAGGCAAAATAAAACCGATGAAGATAGTTAATTCACTATCTTCACCGGTAAACACTTGAGTTTTATTTAGACCTTAATTAATCCTGTTAAACTAATTTTACTAGAAGTTCTCCAGTTTTAACCTGCTGTCCTTCTTTTACAGTTACAGCATCAACCTTTCCAGGGAGAGACGCTGTAATATTTGTTTCCATTTTCATAGCTTCAATGACTACAAGACTTTGACCTTCCTTAACCACATCCCCTTCTTTAACAAGAACCTTAAGTACTGTTCCGGGTATGCTTGCTCCAAGCTCCATCTTGTTTTCAGGATCTGCCATCTGTGTATAGCTATTAGCGCTCACCCCTGCAGTATGTGCAATTTTGTCTTTAATCTTTATTTCTCTTCTGAATCCATTGACTTCAAATGTAACAGTCCTGTTTCCCTCACTGTCCAGCATTCCAACGTTAAGAAGCTTAGTAATTAATATCTTTCCATCTGCTATTTCAACCTCACAGGTCTCACCTTCATAAAGTCCATGGAAGAATATATCGCTTCCCATTCTGCTAAGGTCTCCATATTCTATCTTGAACTTAAGGTAGTCCTCATATACCTTTGGATATAATGCAAATGAAATAACTTGTTTTTTTGAGACTACTTCTGTTCCATACTTTTCTTTCAGATATTTTTCATCCTTTTCAAAATCTTCAGGTGGGAGAAGTTCTCCGGGCCTGCAGGTTATGGGCTGAGCACCCTTAAGAACAATCTTTTGAAGCTGCTCCGGGAATCCTCCTTCAGGCTGCCCCATCATTCCCTTAAAATAATCAACAACCGAGTCAGGAAAAGCTAAGTCTCTTCCCTTATCACAAATATTTTTAGCTGTCAGGTCATTCTTAACCATGAAAATCGCTAAGTCTCCAACCATTTTCGAGGAAGGCGTAACCTTTACTATATCTCCAAGAAGTTCATTAACATCCTTATACATCTGTTTAATTTCATAAAATCTATGTCCAAGGCCAAAGCTTTCCACCTGAGGTTTTAAATTTGAATACTGACCGCCGGGTATCTCATACTTATAGATTTCTGCAGTACCTGATTTAAGATCGGATTCATACTGTTTATATACAGGTCTTACAGCACCCCAGTAATCACTTATTCTCTGTATGCCGTCAAGTTTAATTTCTGTATCCCTGCCGGTATTTTCAAGAGCTGCAACTATAGAATTAAGTGCCGGACTGCTTGTAAGTCCTGACATACTGTTAAAAGCAGTATCTACAATGTCAACCCCTGCTTCTGCCGCCATAAGTACAGATGCAACACCATTTCCGCTGGTATCATGGGTATGAAGGTGTATAGGAATTGATATTTCATTTTTCAATGCAGAAATAAGTTCAAATGCAGCATAGGGCTTAAGAAGTGCGGACATATCTTTAATAGCAAGTATGTGGGCACCCATTTTTTCAATCTCTTTAGCTTTATTCACATAATACTCAATGTTATATTTACTTCTGCTTTTGTCAAGAATGTCTCCTGTATAGCACATAGCCACTTCTGCTACTTTTCCTGTTTTAAGTACCTCGTCTACAGCTACCTTGACTCCCTCCAACCAGTTTAAAGAGTCAAATATTCTAAATACATCTATTCCAGAATCCGCCGATTGCCTTACAAATTCTCTTATAACATTGTCAGGATAATTTTTATATCCTACTGCATTAGCTCCCCGAAGAAGCATCTGGAACAGCAGATTTGGGATCTTCTTTCTAAGTTCATGGAGCCTTTCCCAGGGTGATTCATGAAGGTATCTATAAGCAACATCAAAGGTAGCTCCTCCCCACATTTCAAGTGAAAAAAGATCCTTTCCGAGAACAGATGTGTCTTCAGCTATCTTCAGTATATCCCTTGTCCTTACTCTTGTGGCCATAAGGGACTGCTGGGCATCTCTCATTGTTGTATCTGTTAAAAGAAGCTTCTTCTGGCTCCGTATCCATTTAACAAGGCCATCAGGTCCCATCTGATCTAAAATTTGTTTTGTCCCTGTAAGATTATCTGGAATTATAACCTTTGGAACTACCGGAACATCAAATTCCTTAATTTTATTTCTGCCTTCGTTGACTATAATATCCCCCAGATAATTTAAAATTCTTTGCTCCTGGTCTTTATGAGGAATTATATCCAGAAGCTCCGGATTCTCTGCAATAAAGTTAGTTTCGCATAATCCTTTTTTAAATGTGTCATTATTTAATACATTTATGATAAAGGATGAATTTGTCTTAATTCCTGTAATGCTTGTTCCTTTTACTGAACGTACTGCTTTTCTAATAGCATCTTCAAAGGTTCTTCCATAGGATATTATCTTTACAAGCAGGCTGTCATAATAAGGGCTGATATAGGCACCAGCAAATCCGTTACCGCCGTCAAGCCTTACACCAAATCCTGATGAAGTCCTGTAGGTTTCAATCTTTCCTGTGTCAGGGGCAAAATTATTTGAAGGATCTTCTGTGGTGATTCTGCACTGAATTGAATATCCTCTTGGTTTTATATCATCCTGTGACTTTATTCCAATTTCCGGTGAATCCAGCTTATATCCCTGTGCTATCAGCAGCTGAGCCTGAACAATGTCTATTCCTGTAACCATTTCTGTTATGGTATGTTCAACCTGGATTCTTGGGTTCATTTCTATAAAGTAATGGTTTCCATTTGTATCTACAAGAAATTCTGCTGTTCCTGCACTTCTGTAGCCTACCTGCTTTGCAATTTTAACAGCATCCTTGCAAATTGCTTGTCTTTTTTCTTCAGATATTGCTATGGCAGGAGTAAATTCAATCAATTTCTGATGTCTTCTCTGGATTGAACAGTCTCTTTCATAAAGGTGGACTATGTTTCCGTATTTATCTCCAAGAATCTGAACTTCTATATGCTTTGGCTTCTCAAGATATTTTTCTATAAAAATATCATCTATTCCAAAGGCCTTTCTTGCCTCGCTCTTTGCACTGTAGTATGAAGAAATAAGATCTTCAGATTTCCTTACTATTCTCATGCCTCTTCCGCCGCCCCCGGCAGCTGCTTTCAGCATTACAGGATATCCACAGGAAGCAGCAAACTCTTTAGCCTCTTCCTCAGATTCAATAGGTTTTTCAACACCAGGGATTACGGGAACACCTGCTTCTTTAGCAACAATTTTTGATTTTATCTTATCACCAAGCTGATCCATCATATAACTTGTTGGTCCGATAAATTCAATACCTGCTTCCGTACATTTTCTTGCAAATTCAGGATTTTCAGAAAGGAATCCATATCCGGGATGTATTGCATTGACACCTTTTTTCAGTGCCAAGTCTATTATTTCATCAATATTTAGATATGCCTCTACAGGACCCTTGTTTTCTCCTATTTGATATGCCTCATCCGCCTTTGATCTAAATAATGAATTCTTATCTTCTGCTGAATAAATTGCTACCGTCCTTATGCCAAGCTCACTGCAAGCCCTGAATATTCTAATTGCAATTTCCCCTCTATTTGCAACCAGAACTCTTTTAAATTCCATGTTTAGTCCTCCTAACTAAATTTAATGTTTTCTTTTTAACGAACATTTTTGTCGTTATAAGCATAAACATTCATAATTATTTCTTTTATTATATAGTAGTAATCCACATACATCAATAAAAAAAGCTGATAATTTAAAAACTTTTATAATTATTTGCAAAACGTTTACATTTTTTATATAGGACTACTAAAATTTTCCATAAAATTAGATAGCGAATATTTATTTTGCAGGATGTGAATAGATAAATATCATAAATGTTTTCCTGCGCTTATATATCCTTTGTTTTTAAAAGTTTTTTAATGAGCCATATTGTTGTTGAAGGAATGGATCTTAAAAACATATTAACGCTGATGAAAATAAATCCCGGTAATTATTCAATTGTACAGGTGAAAGTTGATGTTCATTCCAAAGCTGCAAATAAGGCAATAAAAGATTTGATAATTCCTGCAAATGCTGCACTTATAGCTATCTCCCGCGGAAAAGATACCATTATCACTCGAGGTGATACAATCATTAACGGTGGAGATAACATCCTTTTATTAGCAGACAGAAATGCTCAGATAAAAACAAACAAGATTTTCGGGCCAGTTGAATAAATTAAACATTGCTTAATAATTTAAGGGGTGCTCCATTATAATGGAGCATCTCATTTCATTTCTTTCAGAACAGTACTTATGATATTTGGTTAGTTTTTCCGCCCCAGGGGTGATATTTAATAAATCCATCCTCCATAATCAGTTCAATTTTTCCTGTTTCATACAAATATTCTACGTAAGACCTTAACATTCTTTCTATTTTGGCATATTTGAATCTGGTTTTCACATTAATATGGAAATTTTTAATTACAGTCTTTAAAATATCTTCCATTGTCATGCTGCCTACAATAAAATTATAAATTCTTTCTGCTCTATTCTTATAAAAATCAATATTATCAGTTATAAGATTTGTGATGTCGTCATACATTCCTTTGTGAGCCACTACGTATTTACTGCATTTTAAGTCATAAAGCTTTGCTTTGCTGCTTAAATCCTCTCTGAGTATATAAGCGTAAGGCATCTTAGCACCTTCCATAACTTCATAGCTTATCAGTGCATCTCCTAAATAAGCTACATTATCAGGAGTGATAATGCATATATGGGCAGGACTGTGCCCCGGTGTATGAACAATTTTAAATTTAATTCCGCATACATATATTTTATTCTGGTCATCAGAAATCATAATATCCGTTTCACAAACCATATGCCCATAATGTTCAGTGACATCTGTTAATGTCTGACTGCTGTAATAAACCTTTAGATTTACTGTAGAGCTGCATACCAGAGCTTCATAGGATGGCATAGCAATAATGGAGTTATATTTCTCCTTAAGGTATGAATTATTTCCAATATGATCTATGTGGGCATGGCTGTTTATAATGCCAACTACCTTAAAATTGTTTTCTTCCAAAATCTTATCTATCCCTTTTCGCTCTCCCTTTGCCCAGCCTGTATCCAGCATAATTATTTCTTCATCGTTAATCTTATAAAAAGGTATATACGACATTCCTGTATCAATACAATAGGTATCTCCCTTTATCTCTTTTATTTCCATTCATTTTCTCCTTTGTTTTTGTGTATACTTTAAGATAACTCATAGAGGCGGTATTTGCAATAGATACAATTTTTCATTAATCATCCCTGCAAATTATGTAATTTTATTGTATAATTAATAAAAGGTTACTTGTATCTTATAATTTAATTTTAAGGAGATTTTTATGATTAAGAATATAATATTTGATATTGGAAATACACTTTTATCATTTGATCCTATGGAATATTTGGAAAAGAAATTTGGTAATGAGGAAACAGTTAATACTTTGTACGAAACTATATTTAAAAGTCCCGAGTGGCAGTCTTTAGACAGAGGAACTATTTCTCAGGAAGAGGCTGTAATGAGATTTTGCAGCAGACAGCCCTCCCTGGAAAAAGAGATAAAATGTATTATGGGAAACTGGAGTGAAATTCTTATTCCTATGGAAGAATCCATAACACTTCTCGGCTATTTAAAAAGCAGCGGATGCAGAATTTACCTTCTTTCCAATTTTCATGAAACAGCTTTTGAATATATCTATAATAAATTCAGTTTTATAAAGGAAGCCGACGGAATGGTGATTTCATGCCGTGTTAAGCTGTTGAAGCCTGAAAAGGAGATATACGAATTACTTCTTAATAAATACAGCCTGGAACCTGAGGAATGTGTCTTCATCGATGATTTTGATAAAAACATAGAAGCAGCCAGGGAACTAGGTATCCACGGGATATGCTTTAAAGATGCCAAGTCCGTTTATGAATATGTGGATAAATTAAATGAAGAGCAGGCCAGCTAGTTATAGCCGGCCTTTCTAATTTGGTTGGTTCAAGAGAATTACTGTTTATAATATATTCTACTTCTTCATAGCCTTCATAAAATTTAAAGTTATACCTGGCCGGAAGTGCAAAAACATATTCTGAATTTCGTCCAAGCTCCTTTGGGCCTATTGGTGCAGCGCCAATATGGAATTCCTCCTTTTGCAAAGAGTTCCACTCTTCTATTGTAAATACCATAATTGGAATATCCTGCCGCTTAGCTTTCTCAGACCACTTTGGATGTCTGATGTATATAACAGGACCGATTTTAACAATTTTACCGCTTTTAGCTTCTTTAATTGAATACCCTTCCCATTTATCAGTTAGAATTTTATAGTCCTGCCAACTCTCAGGAAGAATAAAATTAAAGCCATATTCTTTATTTTCATATACAATTGAAGTTGTTTTCCTGTAACTGCCCAGAGTGACATGGTAAATCATCCATCTATTATTGGTCTTTTTTACTAAGAGCGTAATAGGCCGCTTAGCTGCATAGCCGCCATCTATCATTTCAGTACTTGTTATTTCGATTATTTCTCCCTTAACCTCATAAGTAACTTTTGATATCTTTTTAATTGATTGAATTTCTATCCGGTCCGGCCAGGGACTGGAGGTTAGCCTGCCAGGTGCATTTTGAGGATCATTAATCCATTTTTCTATAAGTGGACTTGTAACGTAGCTGCCATAGTTTTCTTCCATGCTTTTTCTCAATGCATCCTTTGAGGCTAAAAGCGGCACACTTTTCAGTT
>JBAXYJ010000058.1:0-13127 GCA_041670885.1 Clostridiaceae bacterium | reverse complement strand
TATATCTGGAACCAAATGAACCCTCCAGCATTGCCATATAAACGCTTATTGGATTTTTCCCTGTAAAAATCAATATAATAAGTCCTGATATTAGAAGCGCCATTATTATTGCTAATATGTGGATTACTATTTTCTTTCCTTCGGATATGCTTCCTCTTTTAATAATTTTAATCAATTCTGCACCTCCTTTTCTCCTGTCATCATAAGCCCTAACTTTTCTCTTGTAGCTTTGCTGCTGTCTAACATTCCGGTAACCTGTCCTGAACTTAAAACCATAATCCTGTCACAAAGCTCAATTAAAACATCCAGGTCCTCTCCTATATATAAAACAGCTGTGCCTTTTTTCTTTTCTTCATTAATTAAATTATATATAGTAAAAGTCGCTCCTACATCAAGTCCTCTAACTGGGTAAGCTGTTATAAGAAGCTTAGGATCTGACTCTAGCTCTCTTCCAAGAAGAACCTTTTGAATATTCCCCCCTGATAGTTTCTTTACAGCAAAATGAATCCCGGGTGTTTGAATATCAAGTTTTTTAACTATTTCCTCTGCTTTTTTCTCAGCTGGTTTTCTATCTATTAAAAGCCCCTTATTTTTTCTGTATTCCTTTAATATAATATTGTCTGCTATATCCATGGAAGCAACCAGTCCCATTCCAAGTCTGTCCTCCGGAATAAAGCTCATGCTTATTCCTTTATCTATAATCTGCCTTGGAGTTTTTCCAAGTATACTTTCACCTTTATATAAAATGTCTCCTGAATATGCAGGATACAGCCCTGCTATAACTTCACAGAGTTCTTTTTGACCGCTGCCGGATACTCCCGCAACTCCTAAAATCTCCCCCTCACAAAGATCAAATGACACATTATTAAGTGCTGCTCCTCCATCAGGATTAAGTACTTTAATATCCTTAACTTTCAGAATCAGATCTCCTTTTTTTGTCATGGTCTTTCTGATGGATAAGTCCATTGGTCTTCCTACCATAAGTTCAGTAAGTTCTTTAGGATTAGTTTCACTTTTGTTAACTGTCCTGACAGTTTCTCCGGATCTCAGAACTGTAACCCGATCCGAAACCTCCATAACCTCATTCATTTTGTGAGTTATGATTATAATTGTGCAGCCTTCTGATTTCATCTTTCTCATTATGCAAAACAGCCTGTCAATTTCGCTTGGAGTAAGGACTGCAGTAGGCTCGTCCATAATAAGAATATCTGCTCCTTTATATAACACCTTTATTATTTCAACTGTCTGTTTTTCACCTACTGACATATCATATATCCTTTTATTTAAATCAATATATAATCCAAACTTTTCACAGACTTTTATTATCTTATCATTTTCTTTTTTGTTATTTAATAAAAAAGAACCCTTATTTCCCAGTAGAATATTTTCTCTTACAGTTAATCTGTCAATAAGCTTAAAATGCTGATGAATCATTCCAATACCTGATTTAATGGACTCCTTAGGATTACTGAAATTTATTTTATCTCCGCCAATAAAAATAGAACCGCTGTCAGGAGAATAAATTCCTGACAGCATGTTCATAAGTGTACTCTTTCCGGCTCCATTTTCACCAAGCAAAGCATGAATTTCACCTTTTCTAGCCTCAAAATTAATATTCTTATTAGCAAATACATTTCCAAAGGACTTAGAAATATTCTCCATTTTTATGGCTATTTCATTATTTTTCATGCTTACCATAGTAAAACTCCTTATTTTGTTTTTCCTATAACTCCTTCAACGAACCAATCCATATTCCATATGTCTTTGTCCGCCATAACTTCTCCTGCTTTGATTTTAACAGTTCCGTTTTGATCCTTTATAGGACCTGCAAATATCTTAAGGCTTCCATCAATTATAGCCTTTTTAGCAGTTTCAACCGGGGCAGCTGCTTTTTTTGGTGCGTCTGATGTAAGAGCAGCTATATCAACAATTCCATCCTTCATTCCGCCCCAGTAGCTTTCTGATTTCCATGTTCCATCTATAACAGCCTGAACTGTCTTAACAAAATATGGTCCCCAGTTCCAAACAGGTGCTGTCATGTATCCGGCTACTTTATCAGTATGATCTAAATCGTAACCTATAGAATATGCCCCTTTTTCAGAAGCTGCAATCTGAGTTGCTGTAGAATCCTGATGCTGTGCTGTGACATCGCAGCCTTTGTCAAGAAGTGCTTTAGCTGCTTCTTTTTCTTTAACTGGGTCATACCAGGTATTTGTCCATGTAACCTGAACTGTAGCTGAAGGGTTAACAGATTTTACACCTAAAGTAAATGCATTTATTCCTCTTATACATTCTGGAATAGGCATTGCAGCTACATATCCAATCTTATTTGTTTTTGTCTTAAGTCCTGCAACAATTCCTGATAAATATCTAGGTTCTACCATTTTTCCGAAATATGTGCCCAAATTATCTAATGTCTTATATCCTGAGCAGTGCAGGAATATAACTTCCGGATGATCCTTAGCTACTTTTTCTACATAATCCATATAGCCGAAACTTGTAGCAAATATTACCTTGCATCCTAAATCCACCATATCTCTGAATACTTTTTCACTGTCCGGGCCTTCTGCAACATTTTCCTTTCTTATTACCTGGACTTTATCCCCCAACTTTTGTTCCAGATATTTAGCTCCATTATTGTGTGCTTCTGTCCAGCCTCCGTCATTAACCGGTCCTATGTAGACAAATCCCACCTTAATTGGTGTTGTTGTCTTTTTTTCTTCTGTTTTTACTGCTGTTTTTCCACAGCCTGTCAGTACTGCTGCTGTCATAACTACTGTTAATAAAATGCTTAATAGTTTTTTCATAATTTCCTCCCTTAAATATATAAATTTTAATTTTATGCAAATATAATTTCCCCATCTTTCATGGATTTTATTATTGCCAAAGACTGCAGCTTTGCACCCGCATCTTCCAGCTTTTGTCTTCCCCCCTGGAAGTCCTTTTCTATAACTATGCCCACTCCTGCTAAGTCTGCTCCTGCCTGCTTTATAATATCTATAAGTCCCAGTGATGCTTCACCATGTGCCAGAAAATCATCTATAACAAGTATTTTTTCTCCCTCTTTGATAAACTCCTTAGACACAAAAACTCTGTAATCTATTTCTTTAGTAAAGGAATGAACCATAGTTTCATACACCTGACTGGTTATATTTGAAGATTGTGTTTTTTTAGCAAAAACTACTGGAACATTGAAATACTGAGCTGTTATACAGGCAATCCCAATTCCTGAGGATTCTATGGTTAATATTTTATCTACCTTATCATTTTCAAATCTTTTTTTAAATTCTCTTCCCATTTGATTAAATAGATTAATATCAATCTGGTGATTTAAGAAATTATCTACCTTAAGTATCCTTCCATCTATCACCTTTCCCTCATTTAATATTTTCTCTTTAAGTAGTTCCATTATTTTCTCCTTTTTCAATGTTTATTTTCCAGAGCAAAAAGATTAAGCTCCCTAAAAAGGGAGCTTATAGCGATATTAGGAAAATGCATTACTTAAAAAACTTGCAATTTCCTGCAATAATAATCACTAATAAACACCCATAGTCAGACAATTTACGGCAGTCCGGTAGAAACGTTTAGACCATATTTCCAAACATATAAGGGCGAACTATATTATATTAATATTAGTATAATGTTCATAACACTAGTATAGTTTATTATATATTCACATAAAAATCAATATATAAAGTAAAAAATACATCAGATTTTGTATTATTATAGTAAATAAATAAAAGTTAATCACTATAATATTATTTATCCAAGTTTCAAAATGCCCACTTCTATAAGTGGGCGTCTTATAATTTATATAAAAGATAAGGCAGCTGAACTTATAAAATCAAAGACCGGATCTCCTATAGATATGTCATAAATGATGATATTTGGAGCAGGAACAGCATTAGTTGGAACATTATTCATAATCCCGGAAGAAAAAGCGGCTGCCTCAATTCAATTGAGACAGCCATTTTAATCTTCTTTACTAAAAATTGGTTTTAAAACAGTAATAGCTAAAGGAGGAATCTTAAGCATTATATTATACTCCTGATTATTCCAATTTTTATCATCAGCCTTTAAATTTACTTCATTAGTTTGTCCGGAACCTCCAAATTCTGCTTTATCACTGTTAAATATCTCTTTATAAGATATCATATCCGGAACCCCTACTCTATAGTCATAATATACAATAGGGGTAAAGTTACAGATAAATATAAGATAATTTTCCTTATCTTTTCCCTTTCTTATAAATGAAACAATACTTTTTTCATAGTTTGAATGATCTATCCATTCAAAGCCTTCAAAGGTATGATCCAGCTGATAAAAAGAGCTTTCTTTTTTATACAGCATATTCAAACTTCTTACATAAGACAGCATTTTTTTATGGGCAGGATATTCAAGCAAAAGCCAGTCTAAACCATGTTTGAAATTCCATTCTATAAACTGGCCAAATTCTCCTCCCATAAACAGAAGCTTCTTTCCGGGATGTGCCATCATATACCCCAGGAAAACTCTAAGGTTGGCAAACTTCTGCCAGTAATCACCGGGCATTTTATTAAGCAAAGATTTTTTGCCGTGCACTACCTCATCATGAGACAAAGGAAGAATAAAGTTCTCTGAAAAAGCATAATAAAGTGAAAATGTTATTTTATTATGATTATATTTTCTATATAAGGGATCCTGTTCCATATACTTTAACATATCGTTCATCCAGCCCATATTCCATTTATAGTTAAAGCCTATACCACCAAGATATGTAGGTGATGTAAGATTAGGCCAGGTACTTGAATCCTCTGCAATAACCAGCGGATTATCTATATATTTGAATACTGCTTCGTTTAACTTTTTAAGAAATTCTATTGCTTCCAGCTTTTCGTCTCCGCCATATTTATTTTTAATATATATGTCTGATTTTTTACCATAATTTAAGTAAAGCATATTAGCAACCGCATCAACTCTTATGCCGTCAATATGATACTCCTTAAACCAGAATACAGCATTTGATATTAAAAAAGATGAAACTTCCGGTTTTTCAAAATCAAAATTTGCAGTGCCCCAATCCAGATTTTCTCCAATGAGAGGGTTATCATTTTCGTAAAGATGAGTGCCATCGAAATTATAAAGTCCATGGCTGTCCTTACAAAAATGCCCGGGAGCCCAGTCAAGAATAACTCCTATACCTATCTTATGACATCTGTCTATAAAACACTTAAAATCATCTGGCAAGCCATATCTGGAGGTTACAGAAAAATACCCTGTAGTCTGATAACCCCAGGAATCATCCAGAGGATGTTCCATAACAGGCAGAAGCTCAATATGGGTATATCCCATAGAAAGAGCATAATCAGGAAGCTCCTCTGCCAGTTCTCTATATGTATATAACTTTTTGTTATCATCTTCTTTTTCATCTTCATGATTTTTCCAGGAACCTAAGTGTACCTCATAGATATTTACAGGCTCACTATAAACGTTAAGCTTTTTTCTTTTCTCCATCCATTTAATGTCTTTCCATTTATATCCGTTATGGCTTACAGCGATAGATGCATTTTTCGGTCTAAGCTGAGAATAAAAAGCGAAGGGGTCTGCTTTTAAAACTTTTTCCCCACCCTTTCCGTATACCTGAAACATATAGCTGTCACCCTCAAGTACACCTGGAATAAATATATTCCATATTCCTGAATCCTCAATTTTACTCATAGCATACTTTTCGCCGTTCCAATCATTAAAAGAGCCAACCAGGCAAACTTTTTCTGCATGAGGAGCCCATAACGAAAATACTGCTCCTTTAACCTTATCTATTGAAACTAAATGGCAGCCTAAAAAATCATAACTATTATAATTAGTCCCCTGATGAAAATAATTGATATCAGCTTCTGATGGCAAAGTCCATTTCATAAAAACACCTGCTTTTCTTGTAATATAAAATTATATTATATATATCATTTTACATTATTATCAGCAAATGTACACCTATTAATAACCTATAAATATAATAAAATAAGTTCCGCCTACTATTGTAAGCAAAAGACCTGCTGCTTCACCAAATATCTCTGCAAACCAGGCTATTGAATATGGACGTACTTTATAATGCTTTTTAATATTTTCCATTTCTATTCCTCCCATTATATAAATTAATCAAATTCTAATATATCGAACATACGTTCTATTTTTATTATACTACTACATATTAAAAAAATAAAGAGAAATTTTCAAAAAAAATAAAAAAAGCAGATATTTTTCTGCTTTTTAAAAATTAAATATTATTTATATTAACCTTTGGGCTGATTTTTCAGCTTGGAAACAACAAATTATCTATGTTTTTCAAGCTGAGAAAGTTAATTTAAAAATTTGCAATTTCCTCATTTAACTGTCTCCCAGATAAGCACTCTTTACCGATTCATCATTAAGAAGCTTATCTGCATCTCCTGACAGAATTATTCTTCCTGTTTCCAGAACATAAGCCTTATGAGCTATTGACAGAGCCATATGAGCATTTTGCTCAACGAGCAGCACTGTTACCCCTTCCCCGTTTATCTCTTTTATTATGTTAAATATATCCTTAACAATAATTGGAGCCAGTCCCATAGAAGGTTCGTCCATAAGCAGAATTTCAGGCCTAGACATTAAAGCACGTCCAATTGCCAGCATCTGCTGCTCTCCGCCGCTGAGCGTTCCTGCTACTTGATTTTTTCTTTCTAATAGCCTGGGAAAAAGCTGAAAAATTCGATTATAGTCTGCTTTTATAGCCTTACTTTCCTTTCTTATATAAGCTCCCAGTTCCAGGTTTTCCATAACCGTTAGATTAGCAAATATCCTTCTTCCTTCAGGAACCATGGATATACCCATTTTAACAAGCTGATAAGCCGGAATATTCTTAAGAATTTTCCCATTAAATTCAATACTGCCTGATTTTATAGGATTTAATCCGGATATTGCTCTAAGTGTGGATGTTTTGCCTGCACCATTAGCACCTATCAGCGTTACTATCTGTCCTTTTTCTACTTCAATTGAAATATCCTTAAGTGCATGAATAGCACCATAATACAAATTAATATTATCTAGTTTAAGCATATTAAACCTCCTCTCCCAAGTAAGCCTTAATTACCTTCGGATTATTTTTAATTTCTGTTGGATTTCCAACTGCAATTATTTTTCCATAATCTAAAACTACTATCTTCTCACAAATTCCCATAACCAGCTTCATATCATGTTCAATTAGAAGTATAGCTATTTTAAATTCATCTCTGATCCACTTTATCAAATGCATAAGCTCATTAGTCTCCTGAGGATTCATTCCTGCAGCCGGCTCGTCAAGTAGAAGAAGTTTAGGTTTTGTAGCAAGAGCCCTGGCAATTTCAAGCCTTCTCTGCTCTCCATAAGGAAGATTTTTGGCAAATTCATTAGCCTTATCATCCAGCTTAAAAACCTTTAAAATCTTCATAGCTTCTTTTTCCATTTCTTCTTCTTCTTTATTATAAGAAGGAAGCTTTAATATACAGTCAAATAAGCTATATTTAGATTTATAATTAAATGATATCTTTACATTATCAATAACAGTCAGGTTTTTAAACAGCCTTATATTTTGAAATGTCCTTGCAATGCTCTTTTGTGTTATATTATATGGCTTTATTCCTGTAATATCTTCACCTGAAAATTCTATTTTCCCTAATGTTGGAGTATATACGCCGGTAAGCATATTAAATATTGTGGTTTTTCCTGCTCCATTAGGTCCAATTAAGCCATACAGATCATTTTCTCCAATATTCATGGAAAATTGTGAAACAGCGGTAAGACCGCCAAAATTTATTGTTATATTATCTACCTTTAGCAGCGTCACTTTTTACCACCCCTTTTCAAACTTCCCGTATTGCTTAATTTTCTGAAAGTATTCAGCGAAAGTTCTTTACTTCCCATTAAGCCTTCAGGTCTAAACAGCATAAGAACTATTATAAGTATTGAGTAAATAATCATCCTTAAGTCTGAGAAAGATCTTAAAACCTCTGGCAGATAAGTTAGAATAGATGCAGATAGTATACTTCCGCTTATTGATCCCATGCCTCCAAAAACAACATATATTAATATATCCATTGATTTTAAGAAACCAAATGTTTTAGGATCCAGGAACATAATAAGATGAGCATACAGCCCTCCGGCAATCCCTGCAAAAAATCCTCCAATTACAAAAGCTATAATTTTATATTTTGTTGTATTAATACCCATAGCCTCTGAAGCTATTTCATCCTCTCTGACTGATATCATAGCTCTTCCATAAGTTGATTTTATTAAATTGTAAATTATAATAACCGTCAATACTGTAATTACATATACCCATGTAAAAGTAGTTTTCTTTGGAATTCCTGCAAGTCCTCTGGGTCCTCCTATAAAATCCAGATTAACAATTATTACTCTTATAATTTCTCCAAAGCCTAAAGTTGATATTGCCAGGTAATCACCTTTTAATCTAAGAATAGGAAGACCAAATAAATAGGATATTAAAGCTGCAAATAATCCTCCGGCTAAAAGTGCCGCTGCAAATGGCAGATGAAATTTCAGCGTCATCATAGCTGCTGTATATCCGCCTATAGACATAAATCCGGCATGACCTAAAGTAAGCTGACCGGTAAAACCTAATATCAGATTTAAGCTGGCTGCCAGAATAATGTTAATTCCTATTATTATTAATATCTGTGATTTATATGGATTGATTACTCTGGTTTTAATCATATAATATAAAATTATATAAACAAGTATTAGAATCAAAGCTGTTATTATACTTTTTTTATTTAGACCTTTTTTAATTCCTCCCATATCTATCACCTACACCTTCTCATTTGTTTTCTTACCCAATAGACCAGCGGGCCTGATGATAAGAACAATAATTAAAATGCTGAATGCTATGGCATCAGAAAGTTTTGTAGATATATACGCTTTGGTAAAAGTCTCTAATGTTCCCATCATAAGTCCTCCTGCCAGCGCACCTGGAATTACGCCTATTCCACCCAGTACTGCTGCAACAAATGCTTTAAGGCCAGGCATTATTCCCATATACGGATCGATTCTCGGATAAGCAATACCTACTAAAACTCCTGCAGCTCCGGCTAAAGCTGAGCCTAAAGCAAAAGTAAATGATATTGTATTATTTGTATTTATTCCCATAAGCTGTGCTGTTTCCGTATCAAAAGAAGCAGCTCTCATTGCTTTTCCTACCTTTGTTTTATAAACAATAAACTGAAGAGCCAAAACAAGAACCATTGATACAGTAAACATTATAATCTGAATAAGTCCTATTCTTATTGGTCCTAAATATATTATCTTTGCAGGCAATACCTCCGGAAATGGTTTTGGATTAGGTCCAAATATAAATCTGAAGCCATTTTCCAAAAGAAGTGAAATTCCAATTGCAGTAATTAAAAGAGTTATTCTTGGAGAGTTTCTAAGCGGCTTATAGGCAACTTTTTCAATTATAACTCCAAGAACTGCACTTCCTGCCATTGCTAAAATTAGTGTGGGAATAAATGATAGTTTAAGCAATGTAACTGAATAAAAACCTATAAAGGCTCCTACCATGTAAATATCACCGTGGGCAAAGTTAATTAGTTTTATAATTCCATAAACCATAGTATATCCAATTGCTATCAGCGCATAAACACTGCCTAAGGACAGTCCGTTAATTAGCTGCTGTAGAAAATTCAAGAAATCCATGCATATACACCTCCCTAAAATTTAAATTGTGCCTTGAGTCTCTCAAGGCACATAGAATTTTTTATGGGTTAACCTTCTTCTCAAATACCTGTTTTCCGTTTTCTGTTTTGATAATAACAGCACCCTTTACTGGGTTTCTATCCTTATCATATGTTACGCTGCCAGATACAAAGGTTCCATTAGTAGCTTTTAGAGCTTCTATGATTTTAACACCATCTAATGAATCAGCTTTATCAATAGCATCTAATAATATCTTTCCTGCATCATAGCTAAGTGCAGCCAGTGCATCTGGTGTTGTATTGTATTTTGCTTTGTATGCTGATATGAAATCTTGAACTTCTTTTGCTTTGTCATCTGGTGAGTAGTGGTTTGAGAAGTATCCTTTATTTACAGCATCTCCGCCTATAGTAAATAGTTCTGGTGAATCCCAGCCGTCTCCTCCTAAGAAGGTAGCTGTTATCCCTGCTGTTCTTGCTTGTTTTGCTATTATTCCAACAGTCTGATAATAATCAGGTATTAATAAAACTTGTGGATTTAAACTTTTTATCTTTGTAAGCTGAGCATTGAAATCCTGATCTCCTGTATTGTAGGTTTCGTATGCTACTACTTTTCCGCCGGCTTTTTCGAAATTAGCCTTGAAGTATTCTGCTAAACCTTTGCTGTAATCATTTGCTACATCATATAAAATAGCAGCTGTAGTCGCCTTTAAATCTTCTGACGCAAACTTTGCTAGAACTGTTCCCTGGAAAGGATCTATAAAACAGGCTCTAAACACATATTCTCCGCCTTCTGTTGTTACCTTAGGGTTAGTTGAAGTTGGTGTTACCATAGGAATTTTATTTTCTGTTGCAATAGGACCATCTGCTATACTGCATGTACTTCCAATTGAACCTACAAGTGCTACAACTTTTTCATCATTTATAAGTTTTTGTGTAACATTGGCTGAACTAGCAGGCTTATTCTCATCATCCTGATATACAAACTTAACTGTTTTTCCATCTATGCCGCCTTCCTTATTAACCTGTTCAGTTAATAATTCCAAAGCATTTTTAGCTGATTGTCCAAATGTTGCTATGTCACCGGTAAGAGGAAGCATTGCCCCAATTTTAATTTCCTTTACATCCTCGCTTGATGTTTTGCTGCTGCACCCGGTAACAGAAGTAATAAGTAGTGCTGCTGCTGTAATGAATGATAATAGTTTTTTTGTTTTCATAATAATAACCCCCTTAAATTTTGCTTAATAAGCTGTTTTTTTCTATAAGAAATATACCTATTGAAATTAAATTTCAAAAGATAAAACCTTATTTTAATTTAATGATTTAAAATTGTGAAAGAACTTGGTGATAATACCATGTGATTTGAAAATATTGAAATGTTTTTTGTAAAACTATTTTTATCATTATATCAAGGTATTTTGAATATTGCAAGATTTTTTTTATAATTATTCATTTCTTCGGATATTTATTTTTTACATGTAGTATATAAGGCTTTTAGTTCCATTGTATTGGTAAGGTTTCTCATTATAAACAAATACCTGATAATATGAAATTTTGTGATTTTCACTTTCATATATTTTTGTAATATATCATCAATATATTACATTATTAACCACAAAAAAACCTGCCAATAATTAAGGCAGGCTAACAATACTTTTTTCTTTCAGTCCTTTGACACTTTTTATTAAGAAAACTGCTGTTAAAACAGATGATATAATATCAGCAGCAGGCTGAGATGCCCAAATGCCATTTAGTCCTAGTCCATTAAACTTTGGAAAAATCAATATACACGGTATTAAAACAACTACCTGCCTTAAAATACTAAGCAGCATAGAGGTTTTTGCTTCTCTGATTGCCTGAAAATAGTTTGTTCCTACTATTTGGAATCCAATAATAGGCAGGAAAATAAGATCTATTCTGATACCATGAGCTCCCAGTTTAATCAAATCAATATTATTCCCCACAAATGCCTTCATAAGAAATTCAGGAAATATCTGAACTCCAAAATAACCAACTAAACATATAATTGTGGCTGAGATTATTGCTTTTTTTAGTGTTTCTTTAACCCTATCATAAGCTCTAGCTCCATAATTAAATCCAATTATTGGCTGAGAGCCTTGATTAATTCCAAATATAGGCATAAATATAAGCAATGAAATACTGTTAATAATTCCAAAAGCAGCTATAGCCGGGTCTCCGCCATAAGTTTTAAGTCCCCTGTTATAAAGCAAGACAACTATAGAGGCTGCTACCTGCATTGCAAAAGGTGACATTCCTATGCTGAATATATCCTTAGTAACTTCCAGACTTATTTTCATGTTTTTTTTCTTAAGCTTTAAAATGCTTCCGCTTTTCTTATTGCAAAAATAATTTAAAACCCAGAATGTATTAAAGGCCTGAGCTATTACTGTAGCAATTGCAGCTCCCTCTATTCCCATCTTAAAAGTAAATATGAAGATAGGATCCAGGATAATATTAATTATTGCTCCAAATATCATTGTAAGCATGGCCATTTTCTGATTGCCTTCCGCTCTTATTATATTATTAGTACCAAATCCTACATTTTGAAAAATAACGCCAAATAATATAATAGTTATATACTCCTTAGCATAAGGCAGGCTTTTCTCACTGGCTCCAAAAATCAGCAGAAGCTTATCCATAAGCAGAAGTCCAACTATGCTGACAACTATAGAAATAATTATATTAAGTCTTACAGCATTTCCCAATATTTTTTCAGCGGATTCTTTATTCCTTTCACCTAATTTAATAGAAATAACTGCTGTAGCACCTAGTCCAATAAGCATACCAAATGCCATTATTATTGTAGAAATTGGAAAGGTAATTGCCATCCCTGAAAGAGCATAAGATCCTACACTTTTAATATGCCCTATATATATTCTGTCAACAATATTATATAATGCATTTATTAACATTCCTGTTATCGCAGGTAAGGAAAATTTAAAAAGCAGCTTTCCAATTTTCTCAGTCCCCATAATTTTTGTATTGTCCATAAAATCCTCACTGTTTAAAATTTTATTTTGTTTCTCTTAAAGCCAATTCCAATGCCTTTGCCAGCTGATCCGGGCAGGAGGTATCTCCCTGACATGGAATTCCTTTTAACTTCTTAATAACCTCTTTAGCATCCATACCTTCTACCAGCTTTATAATGCCTGTTAGATTTCCCTGACATCCCCCTTCTATATGAAGATTTTCGATTTTTCCATCAATAATATCAAATCTCATTTCTCTGGAGCAAACTCCAACCGGTTTATAACTATGCATATACATTCCTCTTTTCATTAAAATTACGCATAATTCTATAATAAACGATATAGGGAAAACTATCAAGACAGCTGTAGTTTCATATCACAGTTACAAAATAAAAGAGATTGCATAATTCAAAATTATATTTCATCTTAAAAAAGCGGT
>JBAXYJ010000057.1:0-13205 GCA_041670885.1 Clostridiaceae bacterium | reverse complement strand
GGATCAACAATTATCCCAGAAGAATTCTGGGCGGTCTTTCAGCTATTATGATAGAACAAAACTGCATTCCAGCTTAACATTATTTTTTCTCTAAATCTTGGACATTTTATATTGCAATCTAACTGTCAAAATATTGGCTCTAATTTTATTGACTTGCCATATTTTATTATGCTATAATTTTATAGTCCAATAGGGCAATATATATTAAGAGGTGAGTAATATGAAAGAAGGCATACATCCAAAGTACTATCATGATACGATAGTTAAGTGTGCATGTGGAAATTCATTCACAACAGGTTCCACACAGCCTGAGCTTAGAGTTGAAATATGTTCTAAATGCCATCCATTCTTTACCGGTAAGCAAAAGATATTAGATGCCGGTGGAAGAGTTGAAAGATTTAGAAAGAAATTCAACATACAAGAAGAAAAATAACATAAAAAATAAAAAATGGGAAGGTTAGCCTTCTCATTTTTTACTCTGTAGCGTTTATAAAACCTATCAGTTCTTTATTATTATTTGTTTTTGAAAGCATCTTTATAAGATCTTCAGTTATATCATCTACATTGTTGTTATTATTGTATAATGATTTTCTAATTTTATAGGAAGCTTCTATCTCATCATTTGAAAGAAGCAGATCTTCCTTCCTTGTTCCTGATTTATAAATATCAATAGCAGGGAATATTCTTCTTTCCTGAAGCTTTCTGCCTAAATGAACTTCCATATTTCCAGTTCCTTTAAACTCCTCAAATATCATGTCATCCATTCTGCTTCCAGTTTCAATAAGAGCCGTAGCCAGTATTGTTAAGCTTCCGCCTTCTTCTATATTTCTTGCAGCACCAAAAAATTTCTTGGGCATAATAAGAGCGCCTGGATCTAATCCTCCTGATAATGTCCTTCCGGTAGGATTTATGGTTAAATTATAGGCTCTTGTAAGCCTGGTAATGCTGTCAAGCAAAATAACTACGTTTTGCTTTTGTTCTACCATTCTCTTTGCTCTTTCAAGAACCATGGATGCAACCTTTGTATGGTGAAGAGGCTCTTCGTCGAATGTGGAGAATATAACCTCTCCGCTGTCTTTTACAAACCTTTTCATGTCTGTGACTTCCTCTGGTCTTTCATCAATAAGCAAAACTATAAGCTTTAAGTCCTTATGGTTTTTAATTACACTGTCTGCTATTTTTTTAAGAAGAGTTGTTTTTCCTGCTTTAGGAGGGGCAACAATTATTCCTCTCTGGCCTCTTCCAACAGGAGATATTAAATCCATAAGTCTGGATGATAAATCTTCTTTATCAGTCTCCAGATGTATTCTTTTATTGGGATAAAGAGGAGTTAATTTCTCAAAGGGAGTCCTTCCAACTGCCATTTCCGGATTTTCTCCATTAACGCTTTGCACGAAAACTAAAGCCTTAAATTTTTCTCCTTCTTTAGGCTCTCTTATTTTTCCTGCAACCTCATCTCCAGTTTTTAAATTAAATCTTCTTATTTGTGCTGGGGAAACATAAATATCTTCAGGACTGGTTAGGTAATTCTGACCTCTTAAAAAGCCATAATTATTATTCTCATTTATTTCAAGTACGCCTTTCCCAATATCAGAATCATTTATTATTTGATTAAGTTCTTCTTTTTTTGTGGATATTTTTTCTGCTTGGATATCTTCGTCTTTTTTCGGGGATATTTTTTCTACTTGGATATCTCCATCTTTTTTAAGGAATGCTATATTAGAGTTTTTTAGAATTTCTATAAGCTCATCCTTTTTGAATTTGGATATGTTCTTAATTCCAGCTTCCTTAGCAATATTTCTAAGTTCAATCAAGGTAAAGCTGTTTAGATTATCTTCCAAAACCACACCTCCATATTAAATTTTAGTAAATACATAATAGCACAAAAATGAGTAAAAGAACAACTTTTACTCATATTAATGCGTGTATTCTTATATTTACCTCTTTGTACTTATCAAGTAAATCAATTACACTTCTGTCTTTCCCAATAATAACAATCGGTTCTCCAACAAGTTCACATCCTCCAATTGCTATCCCTTTTGTAAGAAGAGAGTATATGTTAAATCTGTAATTATGATAAACTCCACACAAAGGGCACTTGGCTCTTATCAGAAATTCTTTTCTTCTATAAATAGAAAGCTTAAACCAGGTAAAGGGATCTTCATTCCCCAATTTAAAAATATTTACATTTTTAACGTCATAAAAACCTAAATCATTTTTAAAGGCCATGGTTACTCTTGTATTTAATATCACCTCAGCACCTCCTTATTTATATAAGATTGATTTTCTATATAAATAATTCGATACAAGAATCAAAATTCCTTCATTATTTCATAAAATTGCATAATAACATTTTAGTTATTTACTGTTTTTATTTTGTAAAGAGGCCTTTATAAAATCTCTAAATAATGGGTGTGGTCTATTTGGTCTTGATTTAAATTCAGGATGGAATTGAACTCCTACAAACCATGGATGGTCCTTTATCTCAACTATTTCAACCAGTTTTTTATCTGGACTTAATCCTGAAACTACAAGACCTTTTTGAAGCAGTATATCTCTGTACTCATTATTAAACTCATATCTGTGTCTATGTCTTTCCTGAATTTCAACCTCTTTATATGCCTTGTACGAAAATGTATCTACAGCTAAATCACAGGGATAAAGTCCAAGTCTCATAGTACCGCCTTTATTCTCTATATCCTTTTGGTCAGGCATAATATCTATAACAGGATATTTTGTTGATGGGTTTATTTCAGCGCTGTTGGCATTAATTAAATTAAGCTCATTTCTTGCAAACTCAATAACTGCACACTGCATTCCAAGGCATATACCAAAGAAGGGTATCTTATTCTTTCTTGCATAATTTACAGCCATTATTTTTCCTTCTATTCCCCTATCTCCAAAACCTCCCGGAACTAATATACCATCAACATTTTTCAGAGAATCCAAGCCGTTTTCTTCTAAATCTTCTGCATTAATCCATTTGATATCTACTTTAGAATCATTAGCAAGCCCGCCGTGGCTTAAGGCTTCAGCAACTGATAAATAAGCATCATGAAGCTCCACATATTTTCCAACAAGACCTATTGTTACATTGTCTTTTAAATTCTTAAGCTTATGAACCATGTAGATCCACTCATTATTATCAACATCGCTGCAATTTATCTTCATCTTTTTACAAACTAAATCATCTAAGCCTTCATTATGCAGCATCAGCGGAACCTCATAAAGATTTTCTGCATCTAAGTTTTGTATTACAGAATGTCCATCTATATTACAGAATAATCCAATTTTGTCTTTTATATTTTTGTTTAATGGCTTTTCAGATCTACAAACTATAATATCAGGTTGAATTCCTATACTTCTAAGCTCTTTAACTGAATGCTGTGTTGGCTTTGTCTTTAACTCCCCTGCTTTTCCTAAGTAAGGAACTAAAGTAACATGGATAAAACAGCAGTTTTCATCTCCTACCTCATACTTTATCTGCCTTATGGCCTCAATAAACGGAAGAGACTCAATATCTCCAACTGTTCCTCCTATTTCTGTTATTATAACATCAGGATCTTTAAATTTAGATATCTTGTATATATTACTCTTTATCTCGTTGGTGATATGAGGTATTACCTGAACTGTTCCTCCTAAATAATCCCCTCTTCTCTCCTTTGAGATAACAGATGCATATATTTTACCAGTAGTTACATTGCTGTACTTTCCAAGATTTTCATCAATGAATCTTTCATAATGGCCTAAATCTAAATCAGTCTCGGTACCATCGTCTGTTACGTATACCTCACCATGCTGATATGGGCTCATAGTTCCCGGATCTACATTTATGTATGGATCAAATTTTTGAACTGATACCTTAAGTCCTCTATTCTTCAACAATCTTCCTAATGATGCTGCAGTTATTCCCTTTCCTAATGATGAAACGACTCCTCCTGTTACAAAAACATACTTAGTACTCAAAATTATTCCTCCTAAAAATTTATCTTAACTATTGACAAATATTAAATATTGAAATATAATAAAAATTACCTTTAATAAAATGGAGATGTTTTTGTCTAAACATATTTAATATAATATCACATAAGTTTTACATCTTCCATAGTTTTTTTATTTTTTTGATAAATTTTTATAAATACTTTTCTATTTGCTCCCTCAGCATGAAATATTTTTCTCTAAACTCCCTGTCTAGGATAAGTTTTTCCATTGCCTTATTATAAAAAAAATAAGTTTCTTCTTTTTTTATTAAAAATTCTTTCCGTAATATCCCATTATACAGAGGATAATGTTTCCCCAATATTAAAACAATTGTAAACTTGATATCTTCATTTTTATAAATATCATCTCTATTTATGTCAAAACACTCTCTGGTTAAATCTAAAAGCTTAGAATAGTTTTTGCTTAATTCACTCATAAAATCACCCTTATAAGGATATCCAAAAAAAATATAACATAAACAACAGCTTATGTTATATTATACTTTTTAATTTTGCTCTGAAGTGTCTGCCTTGGAATTATAAGCTGAGCTGCTGCCTTAGATACATTGTAATTCCACTTAACCAAGGCTTCTGTTATAAGTTTTTTTTCATACTCATCAATCTTTTCACAAAATGGGACTTTACTTTCCAGCATCTCAGGTCTTAAATTTATTATATCTTCTTTATTTATAATTCCTGCTTTCTTAAAATTGAATATGCCCTCAATTATGTATTTAAGCTCTCTTACATTGCCATTATAGTCCAGGGAAATAAGGTAATCCAGAGCCTCTTTATTGATTTTTTCTATTTCTCCATGAAATTTATTATTATAGTAGCCTATAAAATAATTAATAAATAATGGAATGTCTTCTTTCCTTTTTCTAAGTGCAGGTATATTTATCCTGACTACATTTAATCTGTAGTATAAATCCTTTCTAAGCCTTCCCTCAGCTATCAGCTTTTCAGGCTCTTCATTGAAGGTGGCTATTATTCTTACGTCGATATCCCGGTATGCTTCATCTCCAATTCTTAATACTTTTTTTTCCTGAAGAACTCTAAGCAGTTTGCTTTGAAGGGATTCCGGAAGTGAGCTAACTTCATCCAGGTACAGAGTGCCCCCGTCTGCCATCTCAAAAAGTCCTTTTTTATCTATAGCTCCGGTAAAGCTTCCTTTTGATACACCAAACAAAGCTCCTTCAATCAGGCTATTTGGGATAGCACTTATATTTTCAGCAATGAAAGGCCTGTGCTTTCTATTTGAATTGTTATGAATTGAACCTACAAATAATTCCTTGCCAACTCCGGTTTCTCCGTATATCAAAACCGGAGATTCAGTTTTTGAAGCCTTATATGCTCTTTCCTTTGCATCTAAAAGCTCTTTGTTTTTACCTATAATATCTATAAAATCGTATCTTGTCTTAAATGGTTTTTCAATAGGGCTCAGCTTTTCATCAATTTGTTTTGCCTTATTTTCTGACTTAAGCTTGAATATTTCAGCAGCACCAGCTAATTTATTTTTTTCATATATAGGATAGGTAGAACTGATTACGCTTATTTCTTCACCTTTATAGTTTCTATACTTTTTTTCTATGTTTTCAAATTCTTCGCCGGTTCTAAGTACCTTCATAATTGTACTCTTTTTTTTGGAAAGGGAAGGATACACGTATAGTATATGCCTTCCCTCAGATGTTTCTTTATCTATGTTATCAATGCAGGCTGCGCTTTCATTGATATATATAATATTTCCTAAATGATCTACAAGTATAACCCCTTCATCTATAAATCGAAACAAATGAATAAGATTATCATTAATCATCATATCTCCTTTACTGAAGCTTTATATTTACATTTAATGTAGTATTAAGCGGCTTTTCTCCAGGAAGCACCATATCATACTTAATTTTCACGTCTCCGCCATTATCATTCACATTTATGGAAAGCTCCTGAGTCATAATCTTCATCTCTATCATACCATATGGAGTATTATACATAACAAAATTTTCAGATTTATCTTCAAACTCCATCTTTGTAGCCGTTGTACCGTTTCTTATAAGAGTGAACTTGCTTGGGTCTATCTCAAATATTGTTTTTGTCCCTTCCATTCCTGATATTTCTGTCTCATCATACTCTACATAATACGTTTCATTATCATTGTAGAAGTCTCCCGGAGTAACCACTTCAATAATTTCATCATTTTTTTCATCCTGAATGCTTTTTACGGATATCAATGCCTTTTTATTCATTCTACCTCACCTAAATTATATATTTTTGCAGTTCCTCGTCTGATGTCTTTTTTGCTTCCAATCTTTGATCATAGGATTTTTTATAAAATCCATACCTGATAATTATACTATCCATATCTTTTCCTTTGCTGTATCTGGCTGTAGCCTTCCCAGCAAATTCTATATCCTCTCTAGTCGCCTTCCCGATTATGGCTACCATACTTCCATTATAATCCTTTGCCTGAAATACTAAATCATTTTCATCTAAAAGATTTTTCATGATTTCAGCCTCTTTCGCATCTCTGGTGGATACTATTTTAGCACCATCACTTACTCTGAAATGTCTTCCTATTTTAAGAAGAAAAATATCCTTTTCTGATGGATTTTTATCATGAGACAGCAGTTCCCTTAGTCTGCTAGCATAATTAGGCTCAGTAAGTGCGCAGCCGCCTGCAGGAGATGGATAATCCTTTATATCCCAGGTCTCTGCCAGGGCCATTTGTTCTTTTCTGCTTCTCCCTGATATCCCCAGAAGCCTCTCTCTGTCAACTAAACCCTCTTCCTCCATTTTTGTTGGAGGAAGCATTTTAGCACAGAGTGGTCTTAATATTTTATCCTTATATAAGGATTCATTTCTTACTATATCAAGGGCATCTCTTCTTTGAGACATTGGTCTTTGGTTTAACACTTCTCCGGTTATTATAAAATCTGCATCCATCTCATCCAAAAGACCTCCGGAAAGTCTCAGCATCATGGCATGGCAATCGATGCAGGGGTTCATGTTTTTGCCATAACCATGCTTAGGATTTTCAATCATTTTTAAATGATCCTCTGAAATATCTATTATCTTAAGCGGAATACCTATTTGTGCTGCCATTCTTTCTGCATTTCTTTCAGCAAAGAAATATGACTTAAAGCATATTCCTATTACATCAATTCCCTGTTTCTTTATAAGCTTTGCTGCAAGTATACTGTCTAGTCCTCCTGACAGCAGCGCTAAGGCTCTGGTCATTTTATCACCTATCCTTTTTATTTTTTAAAAGTGCCAATTCTATTAATTTATCAATAAGTTTATCATAGGGAAGCCCTGACTTCTCCCAAAGTTTTGGGTACATGCTTATTTTAGTAAATCCCGGAATTGTATTTACCTCATTTAAATAAATTTTACTTGTATCTTTATCAACTAAAAAGTCTACCCTTGACATACCTTCACAATCAAGAATAGTATACACCTTTTTCGCAATATTTCTTACCTCTTCTAATTTTGTTTCTGATAAATCAGCCGGAATAAGAAGTTTTGAATTTGAATTACTGTATTTTGCTTCATAATCATAGAATTCTTTAGCAGGAACTATTTCTCCGGGAATTGAAGCTTCTGGGTTTTCATTCCCAATTACAGCTACCTCAACTTCCTTTGCATTAATTCCTTCCTCAACAAGAATTCTGCTGTCATATTTTAAAGCCTCTTCTATTCCCGCTTTAAGCTCATTTTCATTATGAGCTTTTGTTATACCAACAGAAGATCCGCTGTTAGACGGTTTTATAAATACAGGGAAAGGAAGCTTTTCATTAATAGCTTTTATATAACTTTCCTTATCCTTAGCATATTCATACTTATTAAATGCTACATAATCTGCCTGAGGTATATTAAATTTATCAAGAAGATATTTTGTATATACCTTATCCATGCATAGAGCTGATGATAAAACTGATGGTCCAACACATGGAATATTTAAGAACTTGCAAAGGCCCTGCACTGTTCCATCCTCTCCATATAAACCATGAAGAACAGGAAATATAACATCTACTTCGTTATTAAATAATATCCTGTAGCCATCTTCTTTATAGAATTCATCCTTTTCCCATGAACCATCCTCTATCTTATCATAGCTTCCCTTATATTCAAACCACTTACCGTCTTTTGTAATACCTATTGGGTATACATCATACTTCCCAGCATTAATATTTTTTAACACTGAGGCTGCAGAGCATCTTGAAACTTCATGCTCTGTTGATTGTCCTCCAAACAAAACTGCGACTTTTATTTTCATAAACTACACTCCTCATACTACAGAAAATTTCATAATCATCTTTATTATAATATTTATTTTATATTTTATCACAAAATAATCAAGTAGAGAAATTACATAATTTAAAATTTAACTTTTTCATCTCAAAAAAAACTTAACAATTCGTTATTTTAAGCTGAAAATCAGCTAAAGGTAATTATCCAAAAAATAAACTCTGCAAATTTTGCAGAGTTTTCTTATAAAATTTATCACATTGCAAGTTTACCGTTAGGGGTATTAATTATCTGTAATATTCTTTCCTCCAATCCTGTTGCAGCATTTATGTAAACCATATACTCATTTTTGTCGTATTTGCCATAAAACTCATAGCATAAGACTTCTTTGTTTGTCTCCGTTGGAATAACTGCCAGCCTTCCATTTTCTACCTTTAAGTTTTTGCTTACCTTACTCAGAGCCATACTTTCTACTACCTTTGGAGTAAGATTTGTTCTGTTTTCTATATGGGATGTAAGATATTTATCGCTTTCAACTCCTATTATTTCTCCATCATCCATAGCAATCTTAAGCTTCAGGGAATCTGTATATATGAAAACATCTTTCTGTTTGTAAATATAATTTACAACTATAGTATTTTCATACTGGGATATGTAGGATTCTTCCATGTTTTTGTAACCTAATTTATTTAAATAATCCTTACCGATTTTAAGAGCCTTTTCTTTATCTATCTTAGGCTGCCCAATGTTTCTCTGATCGAGAAGATATAGTATTTTCCCTCCATTTTTCGTAATCTCAACAATTACATCCTCTCCATCTTTTCTTCCCTTCATTTTTATGCTGTACCTGTAGGTTGGTATTTCTGCTTTTATAGAGGAGCCATCCTGTTTTACTAATTTTACACTATCTATTTTCCCCTTGTTAACTGATGATTCTGCAGCAGACCTGGCCTTATCCTCTGTAACCGGTTTAAGTGAAAGTACCTTTGGCTTTATATTTAATTTGTTATCTGAAAAAGGTCCATCATATATAAGTGCAGGATATGAGGTAACCTGCTTTTGTATCTCTGTAAACTTTTTTTCTACAGTATCCTCCTTTTCTCCGGCAAGAACACTTATTGTTTTCTTTCTTATCTCTCCCCATTTTACTCTTCCTTGGTTTATTTCCTCTGCCGCTTTGTTTAGATTTAAAAGGAGCTGGTCTGACTGATGCTTAAGCCTGTTAATATTTTGATAATCCTGATTGGATATATCCCCACTGGTATTTTTAACTAGAACGAAACAAAAATCTCCAACCTGGGACAGCAGTTTGCTGGTGCCGTCTATAACATTTTGTGGTATGGGAAGTGAATGCAGCTTATCGTTGGCTATTGTTGAATTTCTATATATCTCCTGAAAAAGAAGCTGCCTGCTTTCTTTTGAAGAAGAAACAGCGGACTTTCCTAAATCAGACTGTATGTTTTGAACTGATGTTATCAGGTCATAAATATTCTTACTGTACTCTCCCTGAAGATAGTTTCTGTAATCCATCCTCTCTAATGTCATAAGTATTGCAAAGGAGGAGGAATATACTATAATTGCTGTTACCAGGAAAGTATATATTATCCTCTTGTTAGTATCCTTCATCATATCACCTCTTGTATAATATTCCTATTTTATTATTCCTGAAAAAAAGTTAATTATACACAAAGTTTAAATTTTATAATTTACTATAGAGTAAAATAAAGACCATTTCTGGTCTTTATTTTATTTCCTAAGCTGATTATTCAATTTTTTCAAATAGATTTTTAATTATTTCTATTATCTTAAATTTTATTATTATTTTATTATCGCTGCCGTCAACAGCATTATATTCATCCTTGGTAAGCACCTTTTCCATCTCTTTGGAAGTTTTGTCAATGGAAGCTTCTCCTTTAGTGATGTCAATAAAGCAAAGGGGCGGGAACATAACACACCACCAGTTGTGCCCTTTCCCTTCACCAAGAACTAATTCATAGGCTTCGTATTTACCTTCCGGAAGGACTATGTTTCCATACTGTTTTACAGGAAATACATCATCTCCTAATGCTGCTTTAGCACTGTAACCCATGCTATTATCCTTTAGAGTTTTATTAGCGATATTAACTATTTCATCATTATATGCCATAAGTACCTTTTTTGAATCATCAATACTCTTACAGGATGATAACTTATCCGCTGCAAAAGAGAGAACATTGTCTCGAACCTGTAATTTGACCCTTTGATCCTCTATACTGTCGCTGTTTCCTATAACATGAAACCTGATTATCTTATCTGCAATTTTTTCTTGTATATTTTCGCTTTTATTAAAATTTAAATAAAATACAGCAGAAAATATAAATATAAGTACTAAAACCAAAACTTTTTTCATTTTAAACCCCCGTTTGAGGAAATTGCATAATTCATAAATTAACTTTTTCAGCATAAAAAAACGTTAATAATTCGTTATTTTAATACTGAAAAATCAGCCTAAAGGTAATTATGTAATTTCCTTAAATATTTTATATTTATATTATTTCCACTTTTTTCTATTTTATTCACTTAATTGCACCAATTCTTCTAATTGATGTTTTAACGGATACATTAACAGTCATATTTGTAAAAGCTTCATCCCAATTATTCTTTACTTTTTCATATATTTTGGGATTAAACTTTTCAATATGATCCCTGATTTTAAATGCATCAACATTAAATTCACTTTGCGATATTTTTATTACATTTTCAAACTCAGCACTCAAAGATTTATTAAAGTCCTCTTCTGCTTTTTTTATCAAAGCATCATCTATAGCTTTACCTCCGATATAAAAATCTTTAACTTCGCCTTCAATTCCTAATTTAATATCTACAATTATTTTATTATCTTTTTCCTGAACCTTTATTTTTCTCTTAGTTCCATATATCTGCAAGTCAACAGGGAAGCCATTCATGTATACAGTTTTAAATCCCGCCTGCTGCTCCCCTCTCATTAGTTCTAAATCAGTTACTTCTATTGGGTTCATACTTCCCACTAACTCATAATCTTTGATAAAATCAACACCGGTGAGGTAAATCTCATTTTTAACTTTATCAATATTTATATTAGGCAGAATTGCATTGCCGTTTTGGCGAAGAAGTATAATAAGCTCATTTAAAGTAACAGGAAGTATTGTTGCGTTTTGTTTACTGTTTTCCATAAGACCTGTTATGTAAGCTTCAACATTTTGTTCCATCCCAGGCACAAATTTAATATAATCCTGTGCTTTCCCGGTGCATACTATAACATACATCATTCTGTTCATTATATGCTGCCTTTCCAGGTAATCTATAATTTCCTGAAAATTTTCCTTATCTTTTAAAATTTCATTGCTTAAAAGAAGCAGCTTGGTATGACCAAAATAAGAAGTTCTGCTGGTTTTGGATAGGCTGTTTACTATACCGCTTTCCATGGAGTATGCATCAGTATTTATATATTGAAGCTCTGCCCCTTGAGTATTCTGCGGCCCCAGTTTGCTTATGTTAGGGAAAGCATAAGTTATATTGTACTTTTTTATTGAATTTACCTGGAAAGGTTCATTACCTTTAAGCTTTTTCATTTCCTTAGCTTTTTCTATATCTTCACCGGCATCAATGCCTATAGTAGATATGAAAATTTTCCTGTCTATTTCTACTTTGTCCCAACACGCTGTAAGGATAAATGGAATAATTAATAATACCAAAATAATTTTTTTCATTTTTTTCTCCTTTTACTCTTCAGTATTTTTTTCACATAAAGCATTGAAGGAAAAACAATAGTTGTAAAAGCAAAAAAGTATATGGTTATACTATCCATTAGTCTTTCTACTGACAGAACATTTTGGGGCAATATAGCAGCAACATAAATTATAGGGGATAAAATAAGAGGGCATAGTCTTACATCACTAAAATTTAGTACACTTTTTAGTGAATCAGCAGCAAAATAGTAAAAATTAATAAAGGTGGTATAGAAAAATAAAACCCAAAGAGTTAATGCAGCTCCATACCATCTTTCAATAAATGCACCTGGTATATCAATTATTCTTGATAGTGTAATCATAGAATACATAAGCATCTTTATATCCTGTTTTGTAAATATTGCTATAACTAATATAAGAACTGCACAATAAAAAACAGTGACAAATATCATGCTGTTTATTGAAACCTTTTTTATTTTATTTTTTTTATCCATGTGAGGCAGAATAAAGTATACAGCTTCAAACCCGGCAAAAGAAAACACCGATGTCAATGTAGCTTGTAAATATGAAACAGGTTTTGATTTAAATAAAGGAAGCAGGTTAGTAAAATCAGCCTCTTTTAAAGGTAGTATTAATAAAAGAACTGCAGGTATAAACATGAACCAAAATACAAATTCATTAAAGTTTATTACATTTTCTAATCCTTTCCGCAGATGATATCCTGCTGTTAATACCAAAACTACAATAATAAATTCAATTGGTGTTTTTTCAAGCAGATACATCTTAATAACTCCAGCAAAAGTCCTGACTCCTAATGAAATAACAATAATAAAATAAGCAATAAATATGCAAAGAATTATTTTACTTACTATTTTCCCGAAATTGTCATCAATTATATCAGATAAACTCTTATAATCATTTATCTTTATTGCTCCATTTATATATAAAAGAAGGCCAATATTAATAATACCGGCCAGCAGCGTTACTAATACGGCATCATTTTCAACAATTCTTACAACAATTCTTGGATATGAAAATATACCTATACCTATAACAGTAACTATTATTGTTGTAAATAGGCCAAAATTACCTATATTATATTTCTTATTCATACGCTGCCCTCACCACCCTTCTTTTTCTGCCTCATTTTATCTCCGGTGTTCATATACTTAGGTCTTTTTCTAAGCAGAACATAAGGAAGCCTTATTAAAAAATCCTTAAAATCACTAATATCAGGACTTACTGCAGGAGCCATATAAGGAACCCCAAAGCT
>JBAXYJ010000056.1:0-13301 GCA_041670885.1 Clostridiaceae bacterium | reverse complement strand
TTCTATGGTTAGTGATACCTTTTTTGCTTTATAAAACAAAAAAACTTAACACCGGCTAAATATTATTGGTATAATATTATTTATATGAAAAATACTAACGGAGGTAATTATGGAAAACATAGGTCTGATCCTTGAAGGCGGAGGCATGAGAGGAATATACACCTGCGGAGCATTAGAGTTCTTTATGGATAAGGATATATATTTTAACTATATCATAGGAGTATCCGCTGGTGCTTGTAATGCCGTTTCATACATATCAGGGCAAAAAGGCAGGAATAGAGATGTTATTGTTAATTACTGCAGTAACTGGAGATATATGAGTATCAGAAATCTTTTATTTAAAAAATCTTTTATAGGAATGGACTTTATTTTTGATGAAATTCCTAAAAAACATGTCAAATTTGATTTTGATGCTTTTTATAAAGCAAAGTGTAAGTTCATAGTAGGAGTTACTGACTGTGATACCGGGAAGCCTTTATATATAAATAAGGAGGATGTAAAAGACGGCTTTGAAGCACTTAGAGCCACATCCTCACTGCCTCTTATTACTCCCATGGTGGATTTTAAAGGGCATAAACTTTTAGATGGAGGAATTTCCGATTCAATTCCGATTGTTAAGTCAATAAAAGATGGTAATGAAAAAAACATAATAATTTTAACAAGGGATAAATCCTATAGAAAAAGCCCAATAAAGTATGCTGATATAATAAAATATAAGTACAGAAAATATCCCCAGCTTGTAAATACACTACTTAACAGATACAAAAATTATAATGAAACTCTAGATTATATAGACAAGCTCGAAGCTGAAGGAAAGGCCCTTGTAATAAGACATGAAAAGCCTTTGAATGTTGGCCGGTTAGAGAGAAATCCAAAGAAACTGGACGAGCTATTTCAAATTGGATATGAAGATACAAATAATTCTTATGAAAAAATTATAAAATTTATAGAAAGCTGAGTATATGTTCGGAGGAAATCTAATGGAAATTATCGATGATTTCAATAGAATAATTTTATTTTTAGCTAAAAGAGATGTTAATACTTTATCCGTAAATGAGCTTTCAAGTAAATAAACATATATTATAAACAAAACTTAAGGAGCTGATTTAAATAGATAAAATACAATTAAAAAATGGAAAAGAAATAATTATCAGAGAAGCTGCAGAAAAGGACGCTGAGCAGATGATAAATTTTTATAATTTTGTTGGAGGAGAAACAGATTTCCTGTCCTTTGGGAAAGATGACTTCAAAAAAGATCCGGCAGAATATGAAAATTACATTGAAAATATAAAAAAGGAGAATAATTCTATAATACTGCTGGCAAAAGCAGAAGGTAAAATAATTGGAATAGCCACAATTAATTCAAATCAAAAGACAAGAACCAGGCATGTCGGAGTATTAGGAATAGTTATTGAAAAAAGATACTGGGGATTAGGTTTAGGGAGAAAATTGATGAACCTTCTGATTAATTGGGCGAAATCAAATAATATTACTAAAAAAATAACACTGCTGACCAACGAAAATAATAAAAAAGCACGGGATTTATATAAAAAGATTGGATTTATTGAAGAAGGCTTATTAACAATGGATAACTATATAAATGGTGTCTATTATAATACTGTAATTATGGGCCTAACTCTGTGAACACTTAAAAAGCACTAATCATTAACAGATGAGTGCTTTTTCTTACGCTAACAATATTTATAGACCTACTCAGCAAATAATTAATGATTGAACTGATATTTTAGTAAAAGATACGAAGAATATGAAATGAGAAAATTGTACAATTTACAAACTAACTTTCCCAGCTTAAGAAACGCTGTAGATTCGTTATTTTCAAGCTGAAAAATCAGCTAAAAGGTTATTATGCAATTTTCTTAATAAGGATTTCGATAGGATTTTTAGAAAAAGTATTGAAAAATGCTAAAATACATAAGAAGGATATTGCGAAAGGATGAACTGTATTGAATAATGTAGAAATTAAAGAAAATAAGAAAAGATGGATGATTCTGTTTACTGTAGTTTCAGCTACCTTTATGTCTACCCTGGACGGAAGCATTGTAAATGTAGCGCTGCCCAATATGTCAGATAAACTAAATGTAAGTATGGCCGGCATCGAATGGGTCGTCACCAGCTTTCTGATAACCATATCGGCTGCAATTTTAATATTTGGAAGGCTTGGTGATATAAAAGGAAAAACTAAAATCTTCAAATTTGGCGTAACTATTTTTACCTTAGGCTCACTTCTATGCGGGTTAACAAACTCTCTTTCCATGCTTGTATTAGCAAGAGTTATACAGGGAATCGGTGCCGCAGCCACTATGGGTACAAATCAGGGAATTATTACTCAGGCTTTCCCGGTAAATGAAAGAGGAAAAGCACTTGGAATTTTAGGAACCTTTGTAGCACTTGGAGCTATGGCAGGTCCTCCTCTTGGCGGCATTATAGTATCTGCTTTTGGCTGGGAATACATATTTTTAGTAAACGTACCTATAGGAATATTTGTTTTTGCATCTTCCGTTAAAATATTTCCAAAATCAACTATTGCCACAGGAGAGAAGTTTGATGGTCTAGGCGCTGTTTTGTTTGCAGCTGCTACAATACTTTCATTTGGTGCATTGGTTGAAGGTCAAAGTATTGGATATGATAATCCGTATATGATAGCCTCTTTTGCCCTTTCAATTATTACCTTCGCATTATTTATTTGGACTGAAACAAAAACTCCGCAGCCTCTGCTTTACTTAAAGATATTCTCAAACAGCTTATTTACCATAAGCATTCTATGCGGCTTTATTTCATTTATTGTTATCAGCGCATCAAATATAATACTGCCCTTTTATTTTCAGGATACTTTAAAGCTTACACCTGCTGCAGCGGGGTTCTTCATGATGGTCTCACCTATTGTTTTATCCGTTGCAGCACCATACAGCGGTTATCTTTCAGATAAAATAGGATCGGAAGTCCTCACACTGATAGGTCTTGCACTTACCGGATTAGGCTTATTTCTTATTTCGTCTTTAAATGAAACCTCCACAGTTTTTCTGATAATAGCATTTATTGCCGTTATGTCTGCAGGAAATGGAATGTTCCAGTCTCCTAATAATTCACTGGTTATGTCTACAGTTACAAAGGATAAACTAGGCATTGCAGGAAGCGTAAATGCACTTATCAGAAATTTAGGAATGGTTATAGGAACTTCTCTGGCCACCATGCTGCTTTATAATAAGATGAGCGAGAAAGCCGGATACAGGGTAATAGATTACGTAAAAGGAAGAGATGATATATTTATTTACGGGATGAAATTTGTTTATATATCTGCAGCATTTTTATGTATCTTTGGAGTGTTAATTACAGCTGTCAGATATTACTCAAGCAGGAAAAGCAAAACACCTTAGTTTATACAGAACCCCAAATTCATTTTTTTAAGTTTTCCAAAACATGAATTTTTAATATTTATGTATTTCATATTATCTTAACGTTTACACGAAAAATATCGATTACATTAGGTGTTGACAAAGATTATAGTTTAAGATATGATGTTGAGAAATCACAAAAAATTCATAAAGGGGGTTTTAAAATGAGTGGGTTACTAATTATAGGAATTGCAATTGCAGTTCTAGGGGGAGCTTACCTTATTTATGGCAGATGGCTTGCCAATAAATGGGGCATAGATCCAAAAGCAAAAACGCCTGCTTATTCCAGGGAGGATGGAGAAGATTATATTCCTACTCCAAAAGCTGTAGTATTTTCACATCAGTTCTCGTCAATTGCCGGTGCAGGTCCGGTAACAGGTCCAATTATCGCCGCAATGTTCGGCTGGTTACCGGTACTTCTATGGATTCTTATCGGTGGTATTTTCTTTGGTGCTGTTCATGATTTCGGTGCACTTTATGCATCCGTTAAGAATGAAGGAAAATCTATTGGATTTATTATTGAGCAGTACATAGGCAAAACAGGCAGGAAACTATTTTTGCTATTTGCATGGATATTTTCATTACTCGTTATTGCTGCCTTTGCAGACATTGTAGCTACTACATTTAATGGTTATAAGTTAAATGGTGCTCAAAGCTCACCTAACGCAGCAGCAGCTTCCATATCAATGCTTTATATTGTAGTGGCAGTACTATTTGGTCTGTTTATCAGATATAAAAAGCCAAGTCAGAAGCTGGAAGCCATTATCGGAATTATTCTTTTATTATTAATGCTGACAGTTGGGATTAGTTTTCCCCTTTATTTCAGCAAACCAACCTGGATTATAATTGTTTTTATTTATTTATTTCTTGCTTCCATTACACCTATGTGGCTTTTAATGCAGCCAAGAGATTATTTAAGTTCCTTCCTGCTTATCGGTATGATTGTTGGAGCTGTTTTAGGAGTAATAGTTGCCAGACCTACAATGAACCTGGCTGCCTTTAATGGTTTCAATGTGGGAGGCAAAGCTCTTTTCCCAACACTATTTGTAACAATTGCCTGCGGAGCTGTATCCGGTTTTCACAGCCTTGTTTCTTCCGGTACCTCCTCAAAGCAGGTTCAAAATGAGAAAGACATGCTGGGAATTGGTTTTGGAGCTATGCTTATTGAATCACTTCTTGCAGTAATAGCTTTAGTTGCTGTAGGTTCTCTTGCAGTAGGCGGAAAAATACCAGCAGGGACACCTTTTTCACTGTTTGCCTCAGCAATAGCAGGATTCCTATCACTGCTTGGAATTCCTAAATACGTTGCAGTCTGTATTATGACCATGTGCGTTTCAGCTCTGGCTTTAACATCACTTGATTCTGTTGCACGTATTGGCCGTATGTCCTTTGAGGAATTTTTCCTTGATGGGTCATTAGACAGAAGCAAGCTTTCTCCTATTAAAAAGCTGATGACAAATAAGTATTTTTCAACTGTTCTAACTCTTGTAGTAGGATATCTCCTTTCAAAGGGAGGCTATAATAATGTATGGCCGCTGTTTGGTTCAGCTAACCAGCTGCTTTCAGCATTAGTACTTATTGCACTTTCGGTTTTCCTTAAAACCACAGGAAGGTCCGGCTTCATGCTTTGGGTACCTATGTGCATAATGCTGACAGTTACATTTACTGCACTGACTCAGGCTCTTATTAAAATACTGACAAAGCTGTTTGTAACTCATAATTTTGTTATAATGACAGATGGCCTGCAGCTGATATTTGCAATTCTTCTTGTAACTCTCGGCATTCTTGTTACCATATCCTGTTTCAAGAAGCTGCTAACAAAAGAAGAAACTTCACAAAAGCTTTCAGCTTAAAAATTAAATCCCAGGACCTATCATTTTTTGGTAGGTCCTCTTTTTTATTGCATTTGTAATAAAAAGATGATATGCTTATATCAGATACTTTTATAAGTTTCCGATATAAGTTTCAAAGGGTGTGAGTATATGGATAATCTATCAGGTAAGCCTCAGGTTATGAAAAAAGTAAACAGTGGACTAATAAAACAGATATTAAAGGAAAAAGGGTCAGCTACAAAGGCTGAAATATCTGAAAGTACCGGCATCAGCGCTACCACCGTCAGAACTCTTTTAAATCAGCTGTTTAAAAACTCTGAAATAGTAAGCCTGGGCTTTGATGAGTCCAGCGGCGGCAGAAGAGCAGAAATATACGCCCTTAATTTAAACGATAATTTAGCTTTGTCTTTTTATCTCAGAGGTAATAATTTAAACTATCTGGTAGTCGATCCTTTGGAAAATGTAATAAAGGACAGCACTACTCCAATCATAGAAGATGATTTTCAGGTAATTTTTGAAGATTTTATAGATACTATCCTTAGTAAATATCCTATAAAGGCAATTGGCATCGGTGTTCCCGGCGTAGTTGAAAACGGAAGCTATTTTGCAGGCAGGGAGCTTAGCGGCTGGGAAAAATACAATATCGGAGAATATATAGAAAAAAAATACAATATTCCTGTTATACTTGAAAATGATTTAAATGCTGCTGCCTTAGGCTTTAGTTTGAATTACAGCAAAGAAATGAATATAAGCAGCAAAAACGATTTAAATATGATTTATATACGTTTTTCTAAAAATGGTATAGGAGCCGGAATAATTACAGATGGGAATCTTATTCACGGAGAAAGTAATTTTGCCGGTGAAATCGGCTTTATTCCCATTGGACATAAAGGACATCTTGAGCGCATATTAAATGATGACATAGATGACATAACTTACATTGATTTAGTATCCCAGGTTTTGGCAATTATAAATTGTGTTATAAATCCAAAATTCATTGTAATTGGCGGAGAAAAATTCAGGAATAATCTGACGGACGATATAAAAAAGTGCAGCAATAAATATATGGCTGACAATATCATCCCGGAGATTATCTTATCTAAAGATTCAAGAAAAGATTTTCTCACTGGAATGGCATATTTAACAATTAAGCTTATTAATTCAAATATTAAGCTTATTAATACTTAATGTTATGTAAGCTCTTAAGGCGTTATAGCTTAAGCTGGCGTTACTTAAGACTTTCTATAATTTAAATTGTAGCTAAAGAAATTTAGCTGCAATTTTTATATTAATATATTAGAGGGGTTATTTTATGTATGAATGCGTAATATTTGATGTTGATGGAACTCTTATTGATACGGAAGAAGGAATATTAGCTTCTCTGCAAAGAGTGGTAAAAGAGGAATTAAAACAGTATATTGATTTAGATAAGCTTAGATTTGCTCTTGGCATCACAGGTGCAGCAGCACTCAGTAAGCTGGGAATAAAAAATATAGCTAAAGCTAATAAGAACTGGATTAAATATGGAGAGGACTACTCCCATCTTGTTAAAGTTTATGATGGAATAGAGAGAAATCTGATTAGACTTAAGGGTGCAGGAATTTATACCGGTATTGTTACTTCAAGAACGCTGGTGGAACTGGAGAACGATTTTTTCCCTTTCGGTCTTCAAAAATATATGAGGGCAATAACTTCTGCTGATGATACAGAAAAGCACAAGCCGGAACCGGAGCCCCTTCTTGAGTTTCTTGAAATAAGCAAAGTTTCTCCCTCCTCTACATTATATATAGGAGACACCATATATGATATGAAGTGTGCCAATAGTGCCGGAATTGATTTCGCTTTAGCTTTATGGGGAGCTAAATCATCTAATGGTATTACTGATGCAAAATATGTATTAAAAGTCCGGATGAAATCTGGGATGTTATCAAAAATTAAGGCGGCCGATGAGCCGCCTGTTTTATATTAAAGTTTATGCTTGCATATAACAGATTTTATTTCCATATAGTCAATTTGAGGGGGAAGGGCTTCTTTTATAGGTTTTAACTTAGAGGAGCCTATATCATTAACTGCATTTAGTATAATTTCCTCATGTCCAGGTTTTATAAACAAACTCCAGTCCACCTTATAGCCTTCTGCGGCACACCTTATTATATGATCCTGAACTGTAAGCATTTTAAGGTTTCTTTCCTTTGAAATCTGCTCCAGAGGCATACCATTTTGGAGCATATTATATGTTTCTATATGGCTCTTTATTTCCTCAGTTTCTGCTGGTATTGCAGGCTCAGAGGCACTGCTGCCTGCATAGTCTTTTATTGCATTTATAAATACTTCTCCATACTTTTTTAGTTTTATCTCCCCTACTCCTTTAATTTTACTTAATTGTTCTTCATCCTTTGGGAGATACTTACACATTTCATTAATAGCAGAATCAGCAAATATTATATATGGAGGTACCTTTTCTTTTTCAGCTATTTCTTTTCTGAGAGATCTTAATACTTCAAAAAGTCCATTATCAGTATTCACTTTTACATTATGCTTTGTAATTCTTTGAAATACCTTCTCTTCTAATTTCAAAACAGAAATACCCTTCTCTGTTAACCTGACCACAGGGAATTCTCCTTCTGTAAGAGAAAGATAATTTTCTGCTATGAAAACATTTATTAAATCCTTTATCTGTTTTAAATTATAAGTTTTTAAAAGGCCATAGGTAGATAGGCTATTAAATCCAAGTTCTAATACTTTTTTATTTTTAGAACCCTTAAGTACTTCTCCTACCAACCCGATACCAAACCTTTGCTTCATTCTAAGTATACAGGAAAATACCATCTTGGCTTCTTGTGTAACGTCCGCCAAATCTATATCGTTATTGCAGCTGCTGCAATTTCCACAGTTATCAGGCACGTTTTCTTCACCAAAATACTTCAGAATGTACTGCCTTAAACATCTGTCAGTATGGCAGTAATCAACCATGTTCTGCAGCTTTTTGTATTCGTTATTTTTTCTGTCAGGATTTAAGAGCGTCTGTTCTAAAAGAAATTTCTGAATGAATACGTCCTGGGCAGAGAAAAGTAGAATGCACTCTGAGGCCTCGCCGTCTCTTCCCGCACGTCCCGCCTCCTGGTAATAGCTTTCTATATTTCTAGGCATATTATAATGAATTACATACCTTACATTTGATTTGTCTATCCCCATTCCAAATGCATTTGTAGCAATTATTATATGTTTATTATCGTATATGAAATCATCCTGATTTTCTATCCTGTCCTTCTCATTCATCCCAGCATGATATTTTCCAACCAGAAATCCCTTTTTCGTAAGAATAGAATGCAGATTATCCACTTCTTTCCTTGTGGCAGCATATATTATCCCGGATTTCCCTTTATTATTATTTATATACTTCAGCAGAAAATCTGTTTTATTTTCATCTCTGATTACGGAAAAAGTCAGATTCTCCCTGTTAAATCCGGTTACAAATACATTTGGATTTTTAAGTTTCAACAGGTTTATTACGTCAATCCTTACATTTTCAGTTGCCGTAGCTGTAAATGCTCCTACAACAGGGTTTGATTTTATACTTTCTATAAAGCCAGGTATGTTTCTGTACCCCGGTCTGAAATCGTGCCCCCATTGTGAGACGCAGTGAGCTTCGTCTATGGCAATAAATGATATGCAGAGGCTTCTTGTCAGTTCTAAAAAGCTGCCTGCTTCAAACCTTTCAGGAGCTACATATATTAATTTATAATCCCCTCTGGCTGCTCTTTCAATCCTGTTTTGAACTTCCATATTACTTAATGAACTATTTATAAATGAGGCCGGAATCCCGATGCTAGAAAGGGTATCTACCTGATCTTTCATAAGTGAAATCAGAGGAGAAATAACAATAGTAATTCCTGAGAAAAGCATGGCAGGAACCTGATAGCAGATTGACTTTCCGGCACCTGTGGGCATAACCGCAAAGGTATCTGATCCTCCTAGAATGCTGTCTATTATTTTCTGTTGGCCCGCTCTGAAGGAGTCATATCCAAAATATTTTTTAAGAACCTGAATAGATGTTTCCATAATTTTGCCTCCAAATTTAGTCAATAATTTATATCGGTAAATTTCCTGATATTAAGATTATTGCACTTTACTAGTATAATATACAGTATAACAAATAAAAAATAAAAGCCACAACATGGCTTTTATTTTTCTAGCAGTGAAATAAATTTACATTATGTCCTCATATACCTTTTCCGGAGGCAATTCAAGACTTTCAGGATGCTGCATCAAATTTCTGAGAAGCTTAAAGGAACTTGCAAAGTAATACCCGTCTACTATTCGCTCATCAGTTACAGCCTTGATGTTAATATATTTTCTCTCAACTATATTATTTTCCTTATCTATAACCCTTTGCTTTACTTTTGCACCAAAAGCTACAAATATGGAGGTAGTTCCAAACTCATACAAATGGTGAAATACAGGCTGTATACCAATTGATCCTAAATCAGTGACAAATGCGCTGGTATGAAAAGGACTTAACTCATTAAGAGCCATTGGCATTAATCTGTGATAATCAAGTACCCTTATTGTCCATATAAGAAATTTAACTATAAATCCGGGGCAGTACATAATAAGCTTAGCAATCTTGTCCGTATCATTAGAATTATCAATTTTTTTATTCTCAGCTATTGCAGCATTAAGCTTTTCAACCACATCAAAGATCGTATCCTCCGGGTTAAATTTTAATTTTATAGTAGTCTCAGGGCTGTCCGGATGCAGCTTCTTCTTTACAGCTAATGAAATTAAAATTTCATTTCTGGCATAAATCCTCTGGCCTGCTATAAATCTGTTGAGCCCAGGCTTTTGCGATAGTGTTCTTACAAGCACCGCTATTATTACATGAAGAAAACCAATATTCTTAATACCTGCGTTTCTTTTTGCTCTTATGTATTCTTCAATATTATCAAATTCTATTTTATCATCATAATAGGTTTGTGCATCAATTCTTGTCCTCATAATGTATGGTATTATTTTAAAAAAAGGATCTAATGTTCTGATAAGTCTGCCGTCATTTCTGTCGCCAAATCTTCTTTTGTGAGTTCCCATCCTAATCTCCCCCTTAATTAACTAGCAATCCTACTTACAATATTATACTGTCTATGTATATAATTCAAGAAAAATCGCCTGTTACAGGCAACTATTGGGTACACACTTTTATTCTTTAGTAGGTTCTTCCAAAGCTGCTTCCAGCTTTTGATATAAATCAGGGTAATTCTTTTTCACATTTACCGGCCTTAAGTCCTTATTTACCAAAGCATGAAGCGTTCGTCCGGTATTTATCGGTTTCTCATTTCCATTTTTATATATTTCATATTCAAATTCCAGTTTTACAGGTGTAACCTTTGAAACCTTAGCCTCTACGGTTAACTCATCCTCATAGTAAGCTGCGCCCATATATCTGCACTGCAGCTCTACAAGAGGAACTCCAACTCCCATATTTTCCATTTCAGTATAAGTCATACCGATCTTCTTAATTAGATCTGTCCGAGCCACCTCATACCAGATAGGATAATTTGCATGATGAGCGATTCCCATCTTGTCTGTTTCTGCATATCTTACTGTAATTTTACTTCTTGATATCATAAATTCTATTCCTTTCTTCTATATATATACATATTTTAGCATTGATTTCACTATGGTATAATCATATGCCAAAAATATTAAAAAAACTATGTTTATCTCTCTATTCTGCCCTTTTGATGATTTTTTGAATGAATTTATCCAGCCTTCCTTTTACTAAATCATCATCGATAAGGTCTCCATTTATTGATTTTCTGTCATAATCTCTTGAAGAAAGCAGAATCGTTTCAGGATAGAATTCTCTGTTTAAAAACCCATAAAGTGCTTCATGAAGTGCCATATCTCCACCTGAAGAAAGATTGCCTATTAATATTATATTTATTTTCTTTAAGAAATCATCCTCATAGCTTTTATCAGTTTTGAAATATCCCTGCAGCCTTTCAGAAAAAGTAAAATATGATGATGGCAAATGTCCTCTATATGTGGGCAAAGCCAGTATAATAATATCTGATTCAATACATCTGTTTATTATTATGTCCATGTCATCCTGTTTTGGACATTTATTGCGGAAACAAATGTAATCACAGTCACTGCACGGGCTTATGTTATAACTATAGATATTTATTGCTTCAGTTTCATAGCTTTCATTTTTGAATCCTTCTAAACAATACTTGGCACAATTGGCACAATTACCGTTTTGTCTTGAGCTAAATGAAATTCCTAATGCTTTCATTTATTTGCCTCCTTTATTATTTCGTTAACAAATATTTTTTTAAAGAAGTTCATAGTTAAATATTTAAGTTAACATGAAGGTCATCGTTAAATCCTAACTTTTACAGTTCATATTAATTTTAATGTTTTTCTTAAATTATGTCAAAGCATGCTAATATTTCTGTTCCATTATGATGCCTATTTATTTTCACTATAAATAGGTATAACATAAATAATATAGGAAAATTATAGGATTTAGCAAATATAATTCATAAAAATGGTTCAAAAGCTGTTATGCAGATTAATCATGCGGGCAGCGCAGCCGGCAAAGCAATAACTGGTTTATATGTAGTGAGTCCATCTGCAGTACCCAACCCATTTAAAAGCGATACTGTTCCAAAAGAGCTCAGCTTAGAGGAAATTAAAGATATAATAAACCAGTTTAAAAATGCAGCTCTAAAGGTTAAGGCTGCAGGTTTTGATGGAGTTGAGATCCACGGAGCTCACGGATATATTTTAAATCAATTTATGTCACCTATTACCAATAAAGGATCTGATGAATACGGCGGTAATTTACTTGGGAGAATTAAACTTCATTTGGATATTATTAAGGAAGTCAGAAGCAGCGTAGGCCGGGACTACCCAATACTTCTTCGCTTTGGTGCTTCAGATTATATGGAGGGCGGCATCACTATAAAAGATAGTATTTTAGCTGCAGCAGAATTTAAAAAGGCTGGCCTTGATATGCTTGATATTTCAGGAGGATTTTGCAGATACTCTCTTGCCGGCCATAGTTTTACACCTCTGTCTAAAGCAATAAAGGAAGCTGTATCAATCCCTGTTATAGTTGCAGGAGGAATAACAGAGGTTCAAGCTGCAGAAGAAATTTTATCAGATGACAAAGCAGATTTAATCGGAGTTGCCCGGGCAATACTTAAAGATTCAAATTAGGCAAAAAATGCTATGGAAAGTTTATAGCGGCATTATTTTAAAAGACTTAGTATTTGCATATTAAGTCTTTTTTTATTTTATTTAAGGTTGGGGACAGGGCTAAACTTAAAAAGCATTTGATACCAAATATAATAAAAATGAATATAAATATAATATAGATTATATAGGAGTTATAAAATGCAAACTATAAGCAGTTTTAATCCTTATAGAAAATTGGTAGTGGGAGCAGATACTAAAATTCCGCTTCTAAACGGATTATATAGAAGAATTATTAATTTTGATAATGCAGCTACCACTCCCCCCTTTGCGTCGGTTATTGAAGAGATTAATAGATTTGCTTTCTGGTATTCCTCTGTCCACAGGGGAGCTGGTTATAAATCAGTACTGTCTACAAACATATATGAGCATGGTAAAAACATTATTAAAAGCTTTGTAAACGCTGATAAAGAAAGAGATATAGTTATTTATACAAAAAATACAACTGATTCAATAAATATCCTGGCTCATGTGCTTGCTCAGAAAAAAAGTGAAAAAAATATGGTTATATCGACCTGGATGGAACATGCCGCAAATGACCTGCCCTGGAGGGATAAGTTTATTGTGGATTATATTGAAATTGATAAGTCAGGCCGATTATTAATAGAGGACCTGGAGGAAAAGCTTGTTAAATGGAGCGGTAAGGTTTCCCTGATCACGGTTACTGCTGCTTCTAATGTAACCGGATATATTAATCCAATATATAAGCTTGCAGAGCTGGCTCATAGGTACGGAGCTAAAATTCATGTGGATGCAGCTCAGCTTGTCTCTCATCAATGTATAGATATGAAGCCAT
>JBAXYJ010000055.1:0-13369 GCA_041670885.1 Clostridiaceae bacterium | reverse complement strand
CTTGATGGAAATGTCGAGTTCGAATATATTCTTCTGAGAACGCAAGAAATACTGGAAGATTGTATTATAGTTGTATCAAATAGGGAACAAGAAAAATGTCCATTTAAAATCAGCATGAGAATTAATGTAGCTGAGAAAAAAACAGATTTCAACATTAACATAGAAGAACTGAGGAACAAGAATTTGCTTCAGTATGTACGCTTTATGAAAAAAGCTTCAGGTGGGGCTAACCTTGCAATAAGATTGTTGCCGACAGGACAGAATCTTATGGAAGGTACCCTAAATCAATTTAAATACAAAAGTGGTTTTGAAACAACAGATGAAGAAATTGCCTTTTTAGAGAAGGTTGTTTTGATAGAAGATTATTTTGGTAAGCCTATTATTCTGCCAGATGAAATCTGCACAGACGATTATGATATTATTTATTATATATCGGAATTGATAAATGGGGAAAGACATAACTGAAGTTGGTCAAAAGCAGAATTTTCGTTTAAATTAAACGAGGATCTCCAGAAAAAAATTGTAGAAATGGAAGATTCTCAGTACAGCATTTCTTATATTGGTAGTATACATGTTCGTCTATATGGTGAGCAGTATCATTTTCCAATAATAAGGACATACGAGAGAGTAAAAGTTAATAATCTGCAAAAGTTAAAACAAAAAGCAGAAATATTAGATGAGGGCGACATAATAAAAATCGAGTATTTACCAGGAGAAGAAAATGGGATCGGTTCCTATGTTGATATGTTGCATTCAGAACCATATATTGAAATAAAGAAAGAAGAATGATAATCCTAATCTATATCAAAATCTACTTTCCCATCATGTTTATTATGTAATGTATCTTCTGGAGATATGAATTTTCTATTACCCATAAAATTGGAAAGGTTGTTTATAATAGAGGTAAAAACTATAAAATTGATCACAAATAAAAAGGGGGATGTTTCATGATAGAACTAGTTAATTGGTTGAATAATAATCAAGGCTTTGCAATGAGTGTTTTAACCTTAGTTTATGTGGTAGCAACAATAATAATAGTTATATATAATCGAAAATCTATTAAGGAACTACAAAATACAAGAGAAGATGAGAGTAGGCCATATATATTTGCATATTTACATAAAGATCCTAGAGATATTTGCTTCAGTTTAAGAATAAAAAATTATGGGAAAACAGGCGCTAAAATAGAAAATATAGAAATTGCACCTATATTAAAATTTGCAAATAATAAAAATGTCGGAGAATTTTTAAATAATGTTATTTTGGCTCCAAATCAGATGTTGCAGTTCATCTTGCTCGAGCGGAATAAAGAAACGGCTTTAAAAACGTATGATGTAACTATCAGTTATTATCCGACTAATAATTGCAAAAAATTATATGAAGAAAAATATTCTTTAATAACTCAATATTCAGCACAGATGGGATATACAGATAGTAATACATCAGGTTTATCTGAAGAAGAAAATGCCTTAAAAAATATTGCTAATTATTTAGATTCAATACGTAATAAAATTTAGATAAAAGGTGGTAGTATAACATTCATTATCCAAATCTGAGGATTTAAACAGTAAACATTTTTGTAAATACACTATGAATCCTAACATATTATGTATTATCTATTTAAGTGTGAAAGGTTTTCACAATTTTACTATAAATGTCCAGCTAAATTATTCTTTTCACTTGTAAATAAATACAAATTAAAAGAGCCTTTTACAGCTCTTTATTTTTTTGGCAGCCCCCTAACCGGCTTACTCATATCCGGATCAACTTCCAATGTTATTGGATCTGCCGATTTTTGATTTGTAGTTTTATTATCATTTTTTCTTTTTTTCTCAGATTTTGTTGGCAATTAACATCACCTTCCTCAATAGTTATAATTCCATACTCCGGATAAATTATTCATCTTATATTGCATCGGATTTGTAATATTGTTTAGGTGACAGCTGAAATTCCTTTTTAAATGCCCTTACAAAGCTGGAATAATCTCCAAAGCCGCATAAAGAGCACACATCTCCTGCCTGCATTCCGCTTTTTATTAGATCTGAGGCTTTTATAATCCTCTTTTTTTGAATATAGCTGTATAAGGTGTAGCCTGTTTCTTCTTTAAATAAGTGCATCAAATAATACTTGTTCAGATAAAATTCTTTTGATAGCATATCTATAGATAAATCCTTATCCAGATTTGAGTTTATAAAGCTCAGTATATCTTCTATTCTGGTATCATATTTAATATCCTCTAATTCTTTATCAATATCCATTTTCCGGTATAATCTATTTATTTTTACCATGAACTGAAGAAATAAAGCATTTTTTAATATAGTGCTGCCAAAATCCTTATCTTGTATGGCACCTTCCAGGTCAGCCAGGTTCTGCTTCAGCAAATTTATCTGCATGTTATTTAATCTGATAAGGTTCAGCTTTCTTTCAGATGCCAGTTGAAAACAGCTTAAAAGATTAGAATTATCTTTATTATGCTGTTCTAAAAATAATGGATTAAGCCACAGTATCATTCGTACGTATGGAGCATCTGAGCTTATTATGGGCCTGTGCAGGTCATTTCTGCCAACTAATAATATATCCCAGGGCTTTAGTTTATAAGACTTTCCTTCAATTATATAAGTAACATCTCCTGATATGAAAATAATTATCTTATTAAAATCATGATAGTGAAATTCAAACTCATTCTTTTTCTGATCTTTTAGATTAAAGAAATGAAAATCTTCATTAAGATAACCTCTTTTTACTTTTTCTATAGAAACATTATCATCCATATAAATACCTCAAATATTTGTAATTAATTATATTATAGCACTATTTGCAAGAAATTAAGCATTTAATACAATAAAAATTGTAAATGCAGCGGATATAATAATAGTAGAAATATAAGTAAAGTTTATCAGGAGGAAATTTATGAAATTAAAAGAACTGTTAAAAGGAATAGATTATGAAGTTTTAGCCGGAAATGTTAATTTGGATATATCAGGTATAACTTGGGACTCCAGAAACGTAGATAAAAATTCACTTTTTATTGCAGTTAAAAATAAAAACGCAGACAGGCATGATTTTGCACTTGATGCTGTTAATAACGGAGCTGTGGCACTGGTTATAGAGCATGAAATAGAAAATGTACCAGAAAATATTACAGTTGTTAAAGTTAAAGATTCAAAAAAATCCATGTCTGTAATAGCCCAAAACTACTATGGAAATCCAATGAAAAAGCTGAAAGTTGTAGGTATTACAGGTACTAATGGTAAAACATCCGTTACCTATTTTATATCAAAAATACTTGAAACCTTTAATATTAAATGTGGAATTATAGGTACTATACAAAACACAATAGACGGACAAAAAATGAAGACTAAAAAGCTGAATCCGACTACACCAGATTCCATTGAGCTTCAATCATCCTTTGCAGAAATGCTGGATTACGGGGCCACCCATGCAGCAGTTGAAGTAACATCAGCAGCCTTATCAAAAGACAGAGTTTATGGATGTGAATTTGACATTGGAGTATTTACAAATCTGACTCAGGATCATTTAGATGAGCATGGAACTATGGAGAATTATAAAAAAGCCAAGATGAAACTTTTCAGAATGTGCAGGAAAGGAATAGTAAATATAGATGATAAAGCAGCAGCGGACATAATGTCTTATGCAGATTGTAAGATTATAACCTATGGCATAGAAAATGACTGTGATTTTAGGGCAGCAAATATAGAATATACAAGCAGCGGTGTGAAATTTGATCTTAAGCATAATAATGAAACTAAAGAAGTTCAGCTTAATATTCCGGGAAGATTTAGTGTATATAATGCACTCTCTGCTATTGCCAGCTGTAATGTACTTGGCCTGAATTTAGATGATATAATAGAAGGAGTTAAGACCATACAAGGAGTGCCGGGAAGATTTCAGGCTATACCAAACAGCAAAGGCATTTTAACTGTAGTTGACTATGCCCATTCACCGGATGGACTGGAAAATATACTAACTTCGGTTAAGGAGATCACTAAAGGCAGAATAATTTTAGTATTTGGCTGCGGTGGAAACAGAGATACAACAAAAAGACCGATAATGGGTGAAATAGCAGGAAAATATAGTAACTATTGTATTATTACCTCGGATAATCCCAGAGGAGAAGAGCCGGACTTAATAATTAAAGATGTTGAAGCAGGAATGATTAAAACTAACTGCAGCTATGAAAAAATAGAAAATAGAAAGGAAGCAATTTTTAAAGCGCTTAGCATGGCAGAAGCTTATGATACAGTATTAATTGCAGGAAAGGGACATGAAAATTATCAAATATTAAAAGATGAAACTATACATTTTAGCGACCAGGAAGTAATTAAGGAATATTTTTTAAATAATTAATTAACAATATTTAAATTGAAAGGGGTTAAATTTATGAAAAACTTTTTTAAAAATTATAAAATGACACTAATATTGCTCTTATCAATAATAATAGGAGGAGTAATAGGTGCCGTTTTAGGACCAAAGGCAAAAGTTTTGGAACCCTTTGGACAGATATATCTAAACTTGATGTTTACTATAATAGTACCTTTAGTATTCTTTAGCGTAACATCAGCTATAGCCAACATGAGCGGCATGAATAGACTGGGCAAAATAATGATAAATATTGTAGTGATTTTTGTAATTACCGCTGTTCTGTCCGGTATATTGGCTATCATAGGAGCTTTGCTCTTTAATCCAACTAAAGGATTAGATGCGGTGGCAATTAAAAGCATTTTATCTCAGGCAGGAGAAGTTAGTAAGGATACTCAAAACTTATCTTTACCTCAGCAATTAGTAAAAACAATTACAGTGGGGGATTTTTCGGATTTATTCTCAAAGAGTAATATGCTTCAAATAATTGTTTTTTCTGTTCTGTTTGGAATATCGACAGCATTAGTTGGCGAAAAAGCAGCACCTGTAAAAAAGTTTTTAAATTCAGCTGAAGCTGTAATAATGAAAATGGTAAGTATTATTATGTACTATGCGCCAATAGGACTTGGATGTTATTTTGCTTCCGTTATAGGCCAGCTAGGGGCACAGATATTACAAGGGTATTTAAGAGTGTTCCTCTTATATTTAGGTATATCAGCAATATATTATTTTATATTTTTCAGCATATATGCATATATATCAGCAGGAAAAATTGGATTTATAACATTTTGGAAAAATGTAATTCCACCAACAATAACAGCATTGGCTACTTGTTCAAGTGCTGCATCAATTCCGGTTAATCTCGAATCTACTAAGAAAATAGGTGTGCCTGAAGATATTGCAGAAACTGTAATACCTCTTGGAGCGAATACTCACAAGGATGGTTCTGTTATTGGCGGAGTGATGAAAATAGTATTTCTATATGGACTGTTCGGTAAGGATATTCACAGTATGCCAACACTTTTATCCATATTGGCAGTAGCATTTTTAGTAGGAGCAGTTATGGGAGCAATACCAGGGGGCGGAATGATTGGAGAGATGCTTATATTAAGTGTTTATGGATTCCCGGCTGAATTACTTCCAATAATAGCTGTTATCAGTACAATTATAGATGCACCGGCCACAGTATTAAACTCAACAGGAAACACAGTATGCGCAATGTTAGTTTCAAGATTTGTTGATGGAAAGAAGTGGCTGAAGGCTAATTAATAAATAATGAGGATTTCAATACTTGCGTAAGTGTTGAAATCCTTTTTTTGCTCTATAAGAAATTATAAAAAATAAAAACAGTGGGAAACTTTAAAATATAATTCCTCATGATTCCATATAAGGTAAGCTTTTCTTGATAATAGTGGCTATGCCTTAAATCATATAGTGATTTTAGAAAAACACGCCATTTTTTCTGGATTTTATTATTAAAATTAATAATTAGGATTAAGGAGGAATTTAATATTTTCAAAATTTTTTTCAAAACTGTTTTAACGCTGAAGGTTCCAAACACTGAAGGGCAAAATTTAGACTTTAAATGAAAACTGGTCACAATATTCTTCTGAAGATACTAAACTTTTTACATCAATATTGTTTGAAGAAATAAGTTTAACTGAACTCAAAAATCTGGCTGCAGATTATAAAGATGAAGAATTTTGGGCTGAATTAGAATAAATGATGTTTCCTTCGGTGAGAGTGTATTAAGAATAAAACGAGAATGATTTCCTAATATTTGCAGCCCAAAAGGATGTTCAAACAAGGCTGCATTTTTAAAATTATCTATTTTTTATAATAACCTCTAAATTAGTTCTTACTTTTTATTTTATACAAATAATTTAAATTATGTTACTAGATTATATATTGATTATCAATAGTCTAAACTCAAAAATAGAATAAGATTTAATCAAAAGGGAAATATAAATTTGTCACTAATTTATAATATTGAGGAGAAAAATGAAATTTCCTTATATCTGCAAAGGGAATTTCAAGTAAAATGAAAGCAGGTGTTCTAATATGATAGTTATATATTATGAACATTAATAAGTCTTTGCAAAAGTCAGGAATTTTTAATTAAAAATAATTAAATTTTCCTGGCTTTTTTACATAGCATAAAGGGTAATGCTTCAGGCAAAGTATTATTAAATTTTTTATTTATCGAGGCCTATGCTATAATTTGTATATAAATTATAAGGGAGGAATAATTTGAACAAATATGAAGATGTGGCTTATAAAGAGCTTCTTAATTGGCAGAAAAATATTATAAAAAAAGATACTTCAATAAATAGTATAACCAAAGGTTTACAAGATAAAGTAAATAGTATTATTCCTGAAAAAGTACATTTAGTAATAACAGAAGGAATTAAAGCCATGGTAAAAACCGTTCAGTTTGGATCTAAATACATCACGGATAAGCCTCTGAAAAATAAGTCTTTAGAGGAAAGAGAAACTTTAGTAAGAAAAAAAATAGAATTTTACAAAAAAGCTGCTGCCATAAGCGGAGCAGGTACTGGCTGGGCAGGATTGCTGGTGGGACTTGCTGATTTCCCCATACTGTTATCTTTGAAGATGAAATTTCTGTTTGATGTGGCTGGCATTTATAGCTTTGATGTAAATAACTATAAAGAAAGGCTTTATATTTTATATGTTTTTCAGCTTGCCTTTTCCAGTAAAAAGAGAGAAATTGAGATATACAATATCATAAAAGACTGGGATAACTATTCAAAAAATCTTCCGGAAAATCAGGAGGATTTTGATTGGAGACTATTCCAGCAGGAATATAGGGATTATATGGATATAGCAAAGATGCTTCAGATAGTTCCTGGAATCGGAGCTGTTGCTGGGGGACTGGCTAATTATTCTCTTATGAAAAAACTGGGCAGAACTTCAATGAATGCATATAGGATGAGAGTTTTTAAAACAGATTAATTAAATTTTTATACTTTTACGAAAGGAAATATATTGTTCTTTTGACTTGGAGTATATAAAAATATAGAATTATAAAATATACGAAAGGTTGTGAAGGTATGTCCCACATTTCGAATAGAGATGCTTATAAAAGATTAGAAGAAAGAATAAATAGATTTCCCCAGGGAGCACCACCCTCTGAAACATTATTTAAAATATTGAGTATGCTTTTTACTGAAAAAGAAGCGCTGCTTACAGCTCAGCTTCCTATTAAGCCTTTTTCTGTTAAAAATGCAAGTACTATCTGGAAAATGGATGAAGTACAGACTGAAAACATACTTCAGAAGCTGGCTTCAAAAGCTATTCTTCTTGATGTTGATTTTGATGGTAATAAGGAGTATTGTCTTCCCCCTCCTATGATTGGATTTTTTGAATTTTCTCTTATGAGAACCAGAGATGATATTGATCAGAAAACTTTGTCAGAACTATATTTTCAATATCTGAACGTGGAAGAGGACTTCATTAAAGACTTGTTTTTGGGAACTGAAACCAGGTTCGGAAAGGTTTTTGTACAGGAAGGAGTCCTTTCAAGAAAAAATGAACTGGAGATAATGGACTATGACAGAGCCAGTAATGTAATTAAAGATGCTAAATTTATTACTGTAAGTATGTGCTTTTGCAGGCATAAGATGGAGCATTTAGGCAAAAAGTGCTATGCCCCCATGGAAACCTGTCTGACCCTTGGAAATACTGCTTATACTTTAAACAAGCATGGGTATGGAAGAGCCATAGATGTTCAAGAAGGTTTGGAAATACTTAGCATGGCTTATGATTATAATTTAGTACAATGCGGTGAAAATGTCAGAGACGGATCAGTATTTATGTGCAATTGCTGCGGCTGCTGCTGTGAAGGCATGCAGGCAATTAAAAAATTTGGCTATTTAAATCCAATCCAGACTACAGCATTTATTCCACAGGTTATTGAGGACAGCTGCATAGGCTGCGGCAAATGTGCAAAAGCCTGCCCAATAGGTGCAATAAAAGTTGATACGGAATCTAAAAAAGCTAAGATTGATGAAAGTATTTGTCTTGGCTGTGGAGTTTGTGTTAGAAATTGTTTTAAGAAAAGTATCTATTTAAAAAAAAGAGACAAGCAAATAATAACTCCGGCTAATACAACCCACAGGATAGTACTGCAGGCAATTGAAAAAGGAAAGCTGCAGGAACTTATTTTTGATAATAAGGCACTCTTAAGCCATAGGGCTATGGCGGCTGTTTTATCAGCAATTTTAAAACTTCCTCCTGTAAAAAGAGCCATGGCCAGCAAACAGATGAAATCAGTATATTTAGATAAATTACTAAGCAGAAAATAAAAAAGAAACAGAAGATAAAAATGAACGCATGGCACTTTATATAAGTTTATTTTAAAAAAAAGCTTCAATACTGCTAATAGGTATTGGAGTTTCTTTTTTTTTTTAGTATAATATTACAGGAAGGGGGAACTTCTTATGAAAATGGAAAAAAAGAAACGTAATAAATTTATTAAATACAGCATAATCTCTCTTTCTGTTATGCTTATTATATATTTTGGTATGTCAATGTATTTTCGCAATCATTTTTATTTTGGTTCTGTAATTAATGGCATTAATGCAACTGGTAAAACAGTTGAGGAACTTGATAAAGAATTATCAGCAAAAATTACATCATATACACTGGAATTGGACGAAAGAGAAAATGTGAGAGAGCAAATCAAAGCATCTGAAATAGGATTGAAATATGATGGGGAGGAAAAAAGTCAGGCCTTAAAAGAAATGCAGAATTCTTCTCCATGGATTTCATCTATTTTTAAATCAAAAGAGTCTAAAATGTATAAATTAGTTACATATGATGAAGGGAAATTAAAAGACTGCTTTGATAAACTAGCTTGTTTTGACAGCAAAAAGGTAACTGAACCTAAAAATGCCAGCGCAATATATTCAGAGGGTGGTTATCAGATTGTAAAAGAAGTTAATGGCAATAAAGTTAAAAAAGAGGTTTTGTATTCAAATGTAGTAAATGCAATTGAAAGTGGAGAAACAAAATTAAATCTGGATTCAAGTAAGTGTTACGAAAATCCAAAGTATACTTCAAATTCTCAGAAAACCAAGGAAACTAAAGATGCACTTAATAAATATATAAGTTCAAAAATAACTTATACCTATAACGGCGGCAGTACAGTATTAGACGGCTCTACAATACATAATTGGCTCAATGTTGATAGTGATTTGACAATTTCTTTTGATCAGAAAAAAATGAAAAGCTATGTAAATAAGCTGGCTAAAAATTATAATACATTAGGCAAGACAAGAAAATTTGCCACAACATCGGGAACAACAGTAGAAGTAAGCGGAGGTAATTATGGATGGAAGGTTAATGTAAATGGAGAAATTCAGGATTTAATTTCAGACATAAAAAAAGGACAAACAATAAATAAGAAACCTGAATACGCTCAGACTGCAGAAACAAATAATGTTAATGATATTGGCAGCACTTATGTGGAAATTAATTTAGCTAAGCAGCATTTATGGTTTTACAAGAATGGTTCCCTGGTGGTTGATGGAGACGTGGTTACAGGCAATGTAAGTTTGAATCGTTCCACACCAACAGGCGTTTATAGATTAAACTATAAAGAAAAGGATGCCATATTAAATGGCGAGGATTATAACACACCTGTAACCTACTGGATGCCATTTAATGGGAATATTGGGCTTCATGATGCTTCCTGGAGGAAAGCCTTCGGCGGGGATATCTATTTGACAAGAGGTTCTCATGGCTGTGTAAATGCGCCAAAAAATGTAGCTAATACAGTATTTAATAATATTACAGCAGGAACTCCGGTTGTTTGTTATTTTCAGCAGGTACCCAATCAAGTAAATCAGCAAACAAACCAGCAAGTAAAAAATTAACTAAATATAAGACCATACTGGAAACGGTATGGTCTTAGCATTTTATCTTAAGAATTTAGAAACAAAGGGGGAGGTTTCTCCTCTTCGCATAAAATGTCCTGATGGTCCTTCTCCTAAAAACTCTGCAAACCAGGATTCATGCTGGATTTCTTCATTAAGAATTGCCAAAGATAAGTCATAAGTTCTATGATCTTTCCCTGAAGTGATATTACAAATATTGTTATATCCTAATACTGCACATCTTTCAGCATTTACTAAAACTTTTAATATGGCATTTACATTTGTAGGGTCTGCTGGAAGATAGGCTGGCGGACAAGCCGATATATTATGAAATTCTACCATATTACCAGGTAATCTGCCGCCTAGTTCATAAATTCGAGGAACTAATGCTTCAAAATGGTTTCTATCTTCAATTCTGGCAGTTTCGGTTATTTCCTTTAAAGTTTCACCCTCTATTCCAATTAAATTAGATCTAAGAATTGTATAATAGTAAAAGGTGGTCAGCTCTGCCGCTGCGTTCTTAATCAAAAGTTCTAAAAGCTCAGGGTAATTGATTCCGGAATTTAATACTATTTGTTGAGCTACCTTTGCCATGTATCCTCCATAAATATTGTAATTAATCACTATATAATATGAACTAATAATAGATAAGTGAATTTATTCTCCATTTATCTAAAGTATAAGACCTTAACATCTATAAGTTGAGGTTCCAATTTCTACTTCAGGTTGTTAAGTCTTACATGAAGTTTCGATGCTTCGCTTAAGCAAAGCGAGTTCACTTGACAAAGAAGCTGGACTATCTTGAAGAGGCTGATTAAAAAATGACAAGCCTAATATCAGGCCTGCCATTTTTAATTGTTATGAGATAGTTTAGAACGTTTGGTAAATTTGTCATCATTGGCATCTATTTTTTCTCCACCTTCTATACCTATAGTACTGCCGCCTTGAGGAAACATCTTCCTTAATTCTGCATTTGATTTATTATCAGTTTTTCTGAGATTTTTATTATTGTCCAAGTTACACACTCCTTTTTGTTTTATATAAGATAATTTACCCGCCAAAAATAAATATATGCAAATTTATTAAGAATAAACAAAATAACTATGCTGATTAGCATAGTTATTTAGGCACCCTTATATTTATATTCTGAAAGCAGTCCCTGGTATACAAGTTCTGAATCTCTTAAATCACAAAAATCAACAGGCTTTAAAAATGAAAAGTCTTTTTCAAACTTAACTATTTTACTGGTGTATAGAACCTTCCCTACAAATTGTGTACAGTAATAATGATATTGTCGGTGTAGAGGAAACCCAAACAAAGCTGTAAATAGACCTAAAAAATTATATTTATACTTGTCTTTTTGTTTGTTGAAAATATCGATGTTTGACTTAAGGTTTTCAAATTCTTCATCTGTTATTTCAATTTTGTAAACGCAGCAGATTGTACCCTTAAATATACTATATAAACCTTTATTTATTCCTTCCTGAACAAATCCGCCGTTTAAGGGATTATTAAGTTTTTTTCTGCCAAAGCTAAATAATACATCAAGATTCCTGTCAAATCCTATGGATATATGATTATATGGATCTCTGGTATATAGTTTTAAAGTTTTTGAAGGCAATGTACCGGTCTGTGTAAGTACTAAATATAAATTTCTAATTCGATTTCACCTCCGCATATAATGCTTGTCTATATTCTATCATTTTTTGTATAGTAAGTGAAGATATAAATTTTTACAATTGATATATAATACTGCTATTATGGTTATTTTATAATTAAATGTTGAACCATTAATTAAATGTTGCTATTATAGATATAATACTTGAAGGAAGAAAACATTAAAATTGCAATAATATATTTATTTACAGCATACGGAGGTGCTATAATGTCAAAAATACTAACAAGGCAGGAAGCCTGGAAGCTTCTTAATGAGTATAATAAAACAGAATATCTGATAAAACATGCCCTTACTGTTGAGGGAGTTATGAGATATTTTGCCAGGCTTTTAGGAGAAGATGAGGAAAAATGGGGGGTAGTTGGACTGCTTCACGATTTAGATTATGAAATGTATCCTGAGCAGCACTGCATAATGGTTCAGAATATTATGAAAGAAAAGGGCATAGATGAGGAGTACATTCATGCAGTAGTAAGTCATGGCTATGGTTTAACCGTTGATGTAAAACCGGAACATAAGATGGAGAAGGTTTTATATACTATAGACGAGCTTTGTGGGTTAATAACGGCAGCTGCAATTATGCGGCCATCTAAAAGTGTTCTAGATTTAGAGGTAAAATCTGTAAAGAAAAAATACAAAACTCCAAAATTTGCAGCTGGAGTATCAAGAGATGTCATTCAAAACGGACTTGATATGCTGGGCTGGGATCTTGACTATGTAATAGAACATACTATTAAAGGTATGAGAGAAGTAGCAGATGAAATAGGACTAGGACAAAATTAACTGATTTAATTTGTATAAAATTATGTTGACAAAATATTTGGAATTGTATATAATTTTAAAAAGCAATAACGAAGAAGAGTAAGCTAAATACGGTATTAAGAGAGGAGTTGCCATTGGCTGCAAGCAAATCCATACACGATAGGCTGAAAACCACTTTCGAGCTGACAGGCTGAATTTATTAGGTCTGTACGTTGATTACGTTATAATTTTGAGTGATAAATTAATTAGTAATTTATAATTTGGGTGGAACCGCGAAACTTAACTTTCGTCCCTTTTGGGACGGAAGTTTTTTTGTACAAAAAAACGAGAGGAGAAATGATATGGGAATAAGGTATAAAAGTACAAGAGGAGACAGCTTAATTACAGCAAGCGAAGCTATTATAAGAGGAATAGGAGAAAATGGAGGTCTTTATATACCGGAGGTAATCCCTAAAATAGACAAACCACTTCATGAGTTAAAGGGATTAAGTTATTGTCAGCTTTGCTTTTATATACTTAAAATGTATCTGACAGATTATGAGGATTTTGAGCTTAAAGATTGTATAGAAAAAGCATATACTAATAAGTTTGATACAGAAGATATTGTTCCTATGAAAAAATGCGGTGATGCCTTCTTTTTAGAGTTATACCATGG
>JBAXYJ010000054.1:0-13484 GCA_041670885.1 Clostridiaceae bacterium | reverse complement strand
TTTTCTTTTAATATTTTTTCTATTTCACCATAATTTGCATTTTTACTTAAACTTATTTTTATTTTCTGATAGCCATTTAGCTCCATATATTTTGCAGCAGTTTTAGAACTCATAAACACAACGTTATTTACATCTATGCCAGAAGACATAAAATCATTGTCCAGTATTGCCCCAATGGTAAATGTTTCATCCGTTTCATTTATAAAATTTCCATCTTCATCATAATTAGGATGTATCAGCTTTATTCTGTCTCCTACATTTAGTTTAGTATAGCTGGTGTAATTTAAATTCTGGGCTAGAATTACAATAGGTTCTTTGTCCATTTTATTTTTATCTATTTCTCCCTGAACTATCTGACCCTTTATAGAATTAAAATCCTCTTCTGCAAGTCCATTTACCGTTGCATAAAAGGTGTAAATTTTTTGTTCAAACTGCTGTTTTGCGTAAGGTGTCATGTAACTTTTCTTTCTAAGAAACTTTATAGCATAATCAGTAACTTTTCCTTCAGGAACTGTCATAAGCGTTTGCACATTTTTTTCCTTGCTGATTTTACCTATACCTTTTATATTTTCAATATCCTGAATATCCTTATCTGTTAATGCCTCTTTACGGGAAATACTGGCTGAAGTTATAACAAAATCTCCGCCCATTTCATTTTTTAGGTTTTTAATTGGATCAGCACAATTAATTAAATAGCTTACAGCTAAGAACATTATTATACTTATGCTTAAAGATATTACTGTGGTTATAAATCTTTTTTTGTTTCTGTTAACATTTAAATAGGCCATATCTGCCGTAAATCCAAATAACTTTCCCATATAGCTTTTCTTTTGCAAATTTTTCTTTATGCTGCTGCCTGTAAGCTTTAAATTGTTATTTGAACTTATTGCTTCAACGGGAGATATTTTTGAAGCTCTTCCTGCCGGTGAATATGTTCCCATTAAAATACTTAAGAAGCCCACAATGACAGAGGCTGTTATACCGGAACCGGGGATATACATTATACCTCTTACATCTTTATAACCGGAGATTAATATAACCATGGCTTTAATAATAAAATTACCTAAGATTATGCCTATTGGAATGAATATGCAGCCTAAAATTATTCCTTCACCAAGAACAAGCATTTTAATTTGCCCCGGAGAGCTTCCTATGGCTCTTAGCATGCCAAATTCCTTAATTCTTTCAGTAATTGAAATATTGAATATATTATAAATTATTATACCTGCTACTATACTTATAATCAGATATAAGACTGCACTTATAAAGTCAATGATTTTAAATCTTTTTGGAAGATATTCTTTCACAATATTTGTATTAATAAATATGTTTTGATATTGATCAGTCATAGTCAATAATTCCAAGCTTTTATTTAAAGAATATTCATTATTTATGCTGGAATATCCAAAATATTTATTGGCTTCTTGTGGAAGCTTGGATTCAGCATATTTTTTGGTTACATAAGCAATTGCTTTACTTTTTTCACCATTTTGATTACAAGTATATTTGAAAGTGCCTACTAAGATAAATTTGTTTTCTATATTCAGATTTACAGGTTTGCGTTTTGAATTTGTATAAGATAAAACTGAAGGTAAGGTGATTTCATCTCCTAATTTATACTTTTGCGGCAGTTTATCCAATAACCAGTCCTCCACAGCTATTTCATTATCTTTTTCCGGATATCTGCCCTGTACCAGCTTGAAATTAATAAATTCAGGTATATTCTTTTCATAACCGTTAATTTCTACAGTATATTTAGTATTTGGTATTTCATAAATTCCTAAATTTATACCAATTGATGTTTTATTAATAACAGGATCTTTTGAAAATGCATCCAGAGCTTTTGCATCTGAAGTAAAAAACTGTATGTCGTATACACCACCTATATCATTAATCATACCTTCATAGGTGGCTTTTTTATATATATCAAGCATTACGCTTAAGGCTATAATTAAGCTCATAGAAAGTATAATACTTATTGCTATGGATACAACTCTTTTCTTGTTTTTAAATATATTCCTTGGAATCAGTGACCAGAAGCTTTTCATTGATTCACCTTCTTGTCCTCTGTGATTTCCCCGTCACATAGGGTAATAATTCTGTCTGCACAGGAAGCAATCTGAGAGTCATGGGTAATTATAACAAGGGTCTGTTTATATTTTTTTATGGATTTAGTAAGAAGCTCCAGTACTTCCTTGCTATTTTTACTGTCCAGGTTTCCGGTAGGCTCGTCTGCAAATATTATTGAAGGCTTATTGGCCAGTGCTCTTGCAATGGCAGCTCTCTGCTGCTGTCCTCCTGAGATTTCCCCAGGCAAATGATTTTTCCTGTTTCCTATATCCAAAATTTCCATAAGTTCATCAATATAATCCTCGTCAACGTCTTTGCCATCCATTAACAGCGGAAGCTTAATGTTTTCTTCTACGGACAATATGGGAATTAAATTAAAGAATTGAAAAATAAAACCTATGTTTTTTCTTCTAAATCTTGACAGCTCTTTTTCACTCATGGCATAAATATCAGCACCATTAATATATACATGTCCTGCTGAGGGTTTATCAAGCCCGGCCAATAAATGCAGGAGTGTGCTTTTACCGGAACCACTTGGCCCTACTATGGCAGTAAATTCACCTTTTTCTAATGTTAAATCCGTAGGCTTTAGTGCTTTAACAACATTTTCTCCAAAGGCATTATAAGTTTTTGTCAGGTAATTTGTTTTTAACAATACCATTTATATTCCCCCCACTTTAATAAGTAAACAATTCAAGACATCCTATTATTGTTAACTTGTAAATAAAGGATGTCCCACTATATATCTTTAGTAAATCGTTTTCATCTGTATTGCATTTTTTACATAACTTGATTATCATTCCTATTTTTATAATTTTATTATACTGTTATAATTTTTGGATGTAAACCCAAATATAGGTTATATAATTTTAAACTAAACTAGCTTATACTCCATTTTTTATTTTATAATATCAACTTTCTTAATCGAGTAAATTAAAGGGATTTCACCTAAAGCCTATCCCAGGGTGGATACAAAGGTCTTACTTCATATGGTTCTTATTGCTTTTTTCCTATTGTACAATTGTAGAAGTTATTTTATTAAACTTATTATCTTATTACATTTATAAGAGCTTAAGGATATCCTATGTATTTATGTAACCCATTTATTGTTAATTATTTAATTCTTTTACTTTTTATGATCTTTTCATAGAATTAACATGCTCAAGTTTAAATGTAGGAGTTATTGTCAAAAATCATAAATAGAAGGGTGTGATTATTTTATGAAAAAGAAGATAACATCAGCATTTTTAATAGCTATAGCAGTAATAACAGGTATAATATATGGTATTACTATAAAAAGCAAGAATAAGATTAATGACATTATGATTAATAAAAATAAGGCTGCATCTGCAGTTGTTAATAACGCAGTTGCTGATCTTATGAATAAACAAAATGCAAAAATTATTAATATGCAAATGGATTCGCTGCTGGTAAAACCTCATAAAGATATTAAGAGTTTAAAGCTGGATTCTGAAATTATAGTAAGAGGAGTTGTACTCTCTGCTGCATCTTATATTTCCGGACCTGGAGTAATTACAGAATATAAATTAAAAGTAAGTAAATCATACAATAATAATGCAAAAACCGGAGATATAATATCAATAGCAGCTGGAGGCGGAATTGTAGATTATAAACAGTATTTAAAAATAAATGCTGGTGAAAATAATAAAAAAGATTTTGATAAAAGCTCTGAAAAAGATATTCCTGAAAATGCAAAAGCAAAAGTAACTATTGGAGAAAATGACTTAATGGAAAAGTCAAAAGAATATATAATATTTGCTAAAACTGACCGAGTGTTAGTAAATGGAATAATTTTAAGAATGTATTGTGCAATAAATAGCTATGAAGGGCAATTTGATTTAGACGCAGTTAATAAAAGAGTAATAAATAAGTCATTAAACTATAATAAGAGCGTTGATGAATTTGAGCAAGAAATACGGCAATAAAATTCACTAAAAAATAAAAGATATGAGTTACCTCATATCTTTATTTCTTATCCTTTTTTACTCTGTTTGGTTTAGCCTTTGGCCTTATTGTAATATCATTCTTTTTAGCCTCTCTCTCTCGGACAGTTCTCTTTGTCCAACCCTGAAGATCAAAAAACCATAAAAGAAAAATACCACATATAATAGAAAAAATAAAGGAATAATAAGAATTGAATATATTTATCCCAAAATAAGTAAGTATAGTTGGTATAAAATAAAATAATACTCCCATTGCTAAAACCAGCCATTTATTTACTTTCAGCTTTGAAAATAAATATTTGCTCAGATAATTGTAGCCAACTATTAAAATAAAAACAGCTAATAAAATTTCACCAACAAAATATACAATTTGCATAAAGTCATCCTCCTCTTTTCTCTTATTATATTATTAAATATAATTCAAATTAAATCAAGATTTATTATTTTACATCTTTTAACATTTATGCTATTATATTTCATAACGGAGGGTATTATGGATAATTTAGATATTGAAATAATAAATATATTAGCTGATAACCCAAAGATACCTTATCTTGAAATCTCAAAAATTCTTAACGTATCAGACTCCACTATCCATTTTAGGATAAAAAGCCTTATTAATAATAAAATAATATTAGGATCATGTTTAAATTTAGACTATGAAAAATTAGGGTATCCTGTAACTGCTTTTATTCAGATAAAGGTCAGTCTTAAGTATTTCAGTCAGGTATATGAAGCTCTTTATAAAATAGATGGAATCACAGAGCTGCATGCCCTATCCGGTGACTACAATATATTAGCCAAGCTTATAGAAAAATCATTAAAATCCTTAAATAGTACGATTATAAATAATATATCAAATATTAATCATATTGATGATAGTAAATATAATATCTCCTTAAATAACAGTTTATATAAAAAAATAAATTTATAAATAATTTTTTTAAAATTGAGAATAATAATATTGTATTAAATTAAAAGGAGAGATGTACGTATGAAAACATTAGATATTATTGCGCTATTATTAGTTATAATAGGAGCTGTTAATTGGGGACTTATTGGATTTTTCCAGTTTGATCTGGTAGCAGCCCTATTTGGAACTATGACCAACTTTAGTCGTATTATATATGCACTGGTTGGAATAGCAGGCCTATACTCCCTATCATTTCTTGGCAGGGACAGAGAAGAATATAAAGAAAAATAAAAGCTGCGCCAAAAGGCACAGCTTTTATAATGATTATTATAACAATTTTTTTATTCCCATTTTAATTGATTTTTCGTAGTCAATATAGTCAAATATATCTTCTTTTATATCACTGCATATACTATTCAGCTCTTCTATACTCATATCCTCTATTGCGATTCCCTTGTTCTCTGCATAAATAACTATTTCTCCGGTTATTCTGTGGGCATCTCTAAAAGGTATTCCCTTCTTAGTTAAGTAATCAGCAACGGATGTAGCATTTAAAAAGCCCTGTTTTACAGCTTTTTTAATACTATCTTCTTTAAGTTTAAGGGTATCTATTATTCCAGCCATTATTTTAAGGCAGCTAAGCAGCGTATCATAGGCATCGAAATATCCTTCCTTATCCTCCTGCATATCTTTATTGTAAGCCAGAGGAAGCCCCTTCATAACAGTTAGTATTCTGACTAAATCTCCATAGACTCTGCCTGTTTTTCCTCTTATAAGCTCAGCAGCATCAGGGTTTTTCTTTTGAGGCATTATACTGCTTCCCGTAGAGTATAGATCTGAAAGAATAATGAAATCAAATTCCTTGCTGCTCCATAGTATAATCTCCTCAGATAATCTTGAAAGATGCATCATCGCTATTGAATAGGAGGAGGTCAGTTCTATTACAAAATCCCTGTCTGAAACTGCATCAATGAAGTTATCAGCAGGTTTTTTAAATCCCAGCAGTAAAGCTGTGTATTCCCTGTCGATATCATAGGTTGTTCCAGATAGTGCACAGGCTCCCAGTGGACTTTCATCGAGCAAATCTATGGCATTTTCAACTCTTTTTATGTCTCTTTTAAACATGCTCACATAAGCATTTAAATGGTGCTTAAATGTAACTACCTGTGCTCTTTGAAGATGAGTATAGCCAGGTATAATCAGGTTATTCTCTTCTCCTTTTTTCTGCAAAACTTCTATAAAGTATTTTGTCTTATCTATAATGTTTTTTGCTGAATTTTTACAGAAAAGCTTAAAATCTAAAGCTACCTGATCATTTCTGCTCCTTGCAGTGTGAAGTTTTTTTGCAGTTTCTCCTATTCTTTTAATAAGATTAATTTCTACAAAGCTGTGAATATCCTCATAGTCTCGTGAAATAATAAGTTCTCCTGATTCAATATCATTTTTTATACTATTAAGGCCTGAAAAAATCTTCTCCGCTTCTTCATTTGATATAATGGAGCATTTGCCCAGCATTTTTACATGGGCCATGCTCCCCTCTATATCTTCCTTATATAATCTTTTATCAAAATCTAAGGAGCTATTAAAGCTTTCCATATCAGCACTTTCTGCTTCTCTAAATCTTCCGCCCCACAGCTTCATTTAAATATCTACCTTCTTTAATGCTTTTATTTTACATGGAAGTGAGAAAAGATTTATAAAGCCTTCTGAATCCTTATGGTCATAAAGGTCGCTTGCTCCAAAGGAGGATATTCCTTCATCAAATAATGCATTAGGAGATGAGGTACCTGCATTTATCATATTTCCTTTATAAAGCTTAAGTTTTACATTTCCTGTAACATTATTCTGAGTAGCATCTACAAATGCTTCTATTGCTTTTCTAAGAGTAGTAAAATATAGTCCGTCATAAATAAGCTCAGCATATTTTTGTGCAACTAATGTTTTATATTGGTATGTATATTTATCAAGGGTCAATCTTTCAAGTTCGCTGTGAGCATAGAATAGAATAGTTCCGCCTGGTGTCTCGTATATTCCACGGGACTTCATTCCAACTAGTCTGTCCTCTACCATATCGATTATTCCTACGCCGTTTTCTCCACCAATTTTATTAAGAGCTGCCACCATTTGCTTAGGAGTTAAAGCTTCTCCATTTAATTTTTTAGCTTCTCCCTTTTCAAAATATATATCTATATAAGATGGCTCATCCTTTGCCTTCTCAGGAGGCGTTACCATAAGATATAAATCATCCTTTGGTGCATTTGCCGGATCCTCAATGTCTCCGCCTTCATGGCTTGTATGCCATAGGTTTTTATCTCTTGAATATATCTTTTCCTTTGTTACTGGAACATCTATTCCTCTTGCTGCAGCATAATCAATAGCATCTTCTCTTGATTTTATGTCCCATAATCTCCAGGGAGCTATTATTTTAATTGTAGGGTCAATGGATGCTATTGCAACTTCAAATCTAACCTGATCATTTCCTTTTCCTGTACAGCCGTGGCATATTGTCTTAGCTCCCTCAATATGTGCTATCTCAACCAGTTTTTCTCCCATGCTTGGTCTAGCCAGGGAAGTTCCCAGCATATATTTATTTTCATAGATTCCGCCCACCTTGATTGCATTATATAAGTATTTACTTGCAAATTCATCTGTCAAGTCTTCAATATAAACCTTTGAAGCTCCAGTTCTAAGTGCCTTCTCTTCAACCTCTTTCATGTCATCATCCTGCCCTACATTTATACATACCGCAATTACGTCAAAATCATAATTTTCTTTTAAATATGGGATTATTATTGATGTATCAAGTCCGCCTGAATAGGCAAGAACTACTTTTTCTTTCATTAAAATCACTCCTATAAATTTAGTATTTTTCCAAAGTTTAGTTTGTTTAAATATAAAATATACGGGGCGAACCCCTAAAAATCCTATATAAACTAACTGTGGAGGATAATACTAAAATACCAAGGCAAGCTAATTTTGCTGTTTCAGTTTGATTTATTACCATATGCAGTTCAGGCATAACAGATATAATATACACCTTAAGTCCCCCTTATAATTATTTTGAAATAATCAATTATGAACCATCAGTAATGTTTTATCTTATAATCACAACGGCTCATTTTTTTGCTGCTTAATAAAAATTTTATTGTAATTATACATATTTTTTTATATTTATGCAAGCATTTTTATAAGAATTTTCAAATATTTTTATTTAAACGGTTACATATTACTAGTTTTTATGGTAATACATGAATTTACTTCCTAATACAATCAAATCAGGAAACTGCTTAAATATCAATCTTCTTTTTATAAAAAAGAGGCTGCATAATTTATCATTTATTTTCAAGATGAAATCAACCAAAGGTTATTATGCAATCTTCCAAAAAAAATGAGCCTAAAGCTCATTTAAATTCTCTCTTATTATTCCTTCAATCTTAGATGGAAGTTCTTTTACTTCTTCCATTGAAAGATTTTCAGTAATTATTGGTTTTGATATTTTTATCTTTATATCACCTTTTTTTATTATCCATCCATGAGATTCTTCCATTATCTTATAAGATCCATTTATTGCTATTGGAAGTATAGGCACCTTAGCTTTTGTCCCCAGCTTTAGGCTTCCCTTTTTAAATTCTCCCATTTTGTTTCCGCGGCTTCTGGTCCCCTCCGGAAATATTGCCAGAACCTTACCTGCTTTAAGCAAATCTACACCCTTATTAATAGACTTTACAGCTTCTCTTATATTTTCTCTATCCATAAAAACACAGTTTATTTTCTTCATCCAATAGCTAATAAGCGGTATATTCTCCATTTCTTTTTTAGCTATAAATCCTACTTTTCTATTTAGAGAATACATAATACATGGTATATCAAGATTTCCCTGGTGGTTAGCGACTATAAGAAAGTTACCCTCCGGAATATTTTCTGCACCGATAGTAATAACTTTAATTTCAAGAAGCCTTATACAAAATTTCACCCAATCTAAAAGTATCTTGTCCAAATACTCTTCTGCTTTTTTTTTGCCGAATTTTTTTGCTGTTTTTTCGTATTTTATTCTTTTAAACATAGTCCCAATCATATAGAATATAAATCTTATATACTTTATTATAGTTTTCATGTTATTCCTCCATAAGTTATTCCTTTATCATTATAGATTAAATATCAAAAAAATAAAAGTCTTGGTTAAGACTTTTACTTTATGGTTAGGTTTATTTTATCTATATCGCCTAACAATCTATATATTCTATATCCACATTTTTTCCTAGCTCTTCTAATATTTTACCTATTTCTTTAATAAGCTTTAATTTTATGCTTAAATCTATAGGGAAATTAGGATTCTGATATGCCGGATTAATAGCTGTACCTACTATCATCTTCAGATTATTGCAGTCCTTTACTAAAAGCTCTGACAGATAGCTTGCACCATCATCTTTAGAAAATAGTTCCTCTATCTCTTCATCTATACTGCTTTCTTTATATTTTCTCAGCTTCTCTAAAGTTTTAGAAAGAGTAATAACTCCCTCTGTAACCAGATCAATACCATCTAAGTATCCCATAGGCGGAATTTCTCTGGTCATGGTATCCAGTAGAACATGGATTTCTCCATGAATCTGCCTTTCAACTATTTTCCCGGTAGTTCCTCCGCAAACTATCTTTTTCCCATTAAAACACATTAATTTTGTAACTGCCAGGCTGTCATATATTTTATCTCTTGGCGGTCCTGTAAATATGCATACATTTTTTGGTTCATCTATTATTATTGAAACTACTGTGGCATCATCCCCAGGGCAGTCCTGGTATAAAGCCCTGCATTTTTCAATAAGCCTGCTGTTTAATATTTTAGAGTTGCTTGAGCTTTTTACCTCTCTGCCTAGAAAATCTTTTACATTTTCCCATCTCCAGCCTAAATTTAGCAGCCCTCCCACGCCAGCATGGACTACACCGTCTGATACTATAACTAATTTATCTCCCTCTTTTAACTTAAAATTGCTTTCTAAAACCTTTTTGCCATTTATCTCAGCTTCCTTTTTGTCCACTATCAGGAAATTATCTCTTCTAAAAAAATATATAGGCGGATTATCATACTCAGCTATGTAGCACTCCCCATCATTATTAATAACAACTATAGTAAATGTAGAATAGGCCAACTTTCTTACGCTGCATACAGGGAGAGTATGAACAATTGTATCTACAGTCTCGCTTAAGGTAGCACCGCCGCTTAACATTGTGGCTGCAATTTTTGAAGTCATTGTAGATAGAATGTTTGCCTTAACACCGCTACCCAAACCGTCTGCCATTACTACTATTACCTTATCTTTTGTATTAATTATTTCTACTTTATCTCCGCACAACTCTTCATCATGTTTATTTAAAGAGGAAAAAGAAGTTTCTACAGAATACTTCATTATATATCACCCGAATCCTCTAAAGCTATTTTCTTCAACTTTGTTAATATAAGCTTAGTTTCAGCGGTTGTCTCACCAAGAAGTGATGCTATTTCCTGGGCAACTCTCATCTGATTTTCAATAACCTCAGAAGCTGCATTCACTGTATTTTCTCTTACCTTCAAAAGCTCTTCTCTATTTTTTTCATCTTTTGTTATGTTTATCATTATTACTATGAAAATATCTTGCTTAGGAACATATACTATACTTAAAAGTACTGTTATATCATATCTTTTAATATACAGCTTATGTCGGATTAAATCCTTTTTTATATCTTTTACTTTCGTATAACAGTCTTCATCAAAAATTTTATTAATTAATTTCCCCTTTACCTGATCTTCTCTTAATTTAAGCAGTTCTAATGCTGTCGGATTTAATTCTTTAATATATAAGTCTTTATCAAGAATGAAAAGTAAATTTGGAGTATTTTCGAAAATTACATTTGAAAAGCTTTCTGCCTTACTTCTTAAATTAGGAAGACAAAGTTCAGCCACACTCATTCCTTCATAAACTGCCTGAGCATGTTCTCTGCATGAATTATAACCGCAGCCTCCGCAATTAAGCTCATCACTCTTTTCGAATTTACCCATCTTCTCTAAAATCTCCCTGATTTCATCATCTGAGGCTATTTTTATTTTAATTCCTTTATCTTCAAAATTTCTTTTAAAATTAATTCCTTCAGGGATTATTATCTCCTCTGTATTCTCTGCTTTTTCTTTATATTCTACATATTCTTTAACCTTCAGCATCCTATTATAAAAACCTGTTTTATCCTTAGCTGCATAAGGACCTCCAATGCAGCCCCCCTTGCATACATTTGCTTCGATACAAACACCTGAAATATCATTTTTTTCTATACTTTTAAATATCTCAATGCACTCATCAGTGCCGTCCACTTCTATCATCTTAAGTTTTCTTTCATTTTTATTTATTGTGTTTAAAACTCCGCCCATTATAGGATAACCACTTGATTTAGAGCCGCCTACTCTATCAAAAGCAGCAGGTTTTATATTAAGTACGTCTATTTTTTCTTCATAAATCCATTCAACCAGCTCTTCAAAGGTTAATACTGCATCAACTTCCTTTGAATCTTCCCTTGCAGCCTCATTAATTTTTGATATACATGGGCCAATAAATACAAAATAAGTATCTTCACCTAATTCTTTCTTAACTATCTTGGCATGGGCTGCCATAGGAGAGACTACCGGTGCTAAATATTTTATTAAAGATGGAAAATACTTCTCAACCAGTAAATTAGCTGACGGACATGAAGTAGTTATTAAATTTTCAAATTCATTATCATTAATGTATTCACTGTAATATTTACTTACAATTCCGGCACCAATAGATGTCTCTTCAACTCTTGAGAAACCTAATTTTTTAAGTGCTGCCACTAAATGTTCAGGAGGACAGTGCTGAAAAAAGCCGGCAAAGGATGGTGCTATGCTTGCAACTACATTTTTGCCGGACAGTATGGCATTTTTAACACTTTCTCTATAGCTTATTATGCTTCTTGCATTTTGTGGGCAGACAACAAGACAATGACCACAGGAAATACACCTGTCATCTACTATTTCAGCCTGATTTTCAAACATTTTAATAGCTTTTACGCTGCAGGAATTCACGCATTTATAACAATTTTTGCAGTTAGCCTTTGAAAAGTTCATGGCACTCATGCTTATAACCTCCCAAAAACATTTGCTTCAAAAAACCCCGGAACATTATTCTCACTGCAGGATAAAACATCTTTTTCATCAATTCTGACTGAAACTCCATTAGTACAGTTTCCAAGACAAAAAGCTGCTTTTACTATTATTTTATCTTCCATTTTTTTTTCCTTTATTATTCTCATAAATTCATTAATAACGTTATATGATCCCTTTAAATGACATGCACTTCCAACACAAACTTCAATTATCATTTTAGCCTACCTCCCATACTCTTTGTTAATATGTTAACATTTGCAAACGGCTAAGTCAATATATTGATAAAGTTCATATTTTTTTTGATACAGTTTGTAATTTTTTAACGGTATTATCAGGTTTATTAAATATATTTCTTAATTTGTTTAATTATATTATATTATGTGTTTGCTGTTTATTTCAATAGTTTTAGTAAATAATTATAATGGTGATATATATGAAATGGTTTAAATTAGTAATAATTTCAATTGTTATATTAATATTTTCAGGTTGTTTCAAAACTAGTAACACAGGCCTTAAAATAAGCTGTATTAATGTTGGAGAAGGAGACTCCATATTAATTCAGTATAATAATAAAAACTTTTTAATTGATGGAGGTCCACTAGATGAAAGTGACAATCTATTAAAATATATTAATTTAAGCGGAATAAAAAATTTCAGCTGCATTTTTATTACTCATCCTCATGAGGATCATATAGGGGGAATACCAAAGATATTATTAAAATATAAAGTTGATAATATCTTTTCTTCAGGGTCAGCTTCTAACTCTCCGGCTTATATAAAGCTTACTAATTTAATTAAGCAAAAGGGCATAAAAGCTGCTGTTTTAACTAAAGGTGATAAAATCATAATAGATAAGTATTTTTTCTTTCAAATATTATCCTCGGAAAATTCTAATAAGGATAATTTAAATAACAATTCATTAGTAATTAAATTGACTTATTGTAATAACACATTTTTATTTATGGGAGATGCAGAAAAAGAAATAGAAGACAATCTTTTAGAATCAAAAGTGAGTTTAAAATCAGATGTAATAAAAATAGCTCATCACGGCAGTTCTACCTCCACCTCTGATGAATTTTTAGATGCTGTTTCACCTAAAATTGCGCTAATTAGCTGTGGGCTTAATAATTCCTTTAATCATCCAAGTAAGATAGTAGTAAATAGATTGAAAAACAGAAATATACTATTTTTCAGAACTGATATTGATGGAACAATAGAATTGCATTCTGATGGAAATAAAATAAAGCACTGACTAGCAGTGCTTACATTCATTATGGCTCCACGAAGAGGGCTCGAACCTCCAACCTATCGGTTAACAGCCGAGTGCTCCACCATTGAGCTATCGTGGAACATAACCTGGCGATGACCCGCTCTCCCACAGGGCTACCCC
>JBAXYJ010000053.1:0-13509 GCA_041670885.1 Clostridiaceae bacterium | reverse complement strand
TTTATATTTATATTTATTTTGTAATTCTCTGATTAAATTTATGTCTCCTGAATTTTTATAGCCAAATCTGAAATTAAAGCCTGCTATTATGCCCAGAGGATTATACTGATATGTTAAATTTTTTATAAATTCCTCAGGATCCATTTTCATAATATTTTCATCAAATTCTTGAAATTTAACTGCGTCTATGCCAAGAGCTTCGAATACTTCTATTCTTCTTTCATTGTCCATCAGAAGCGGAGGAGCACAGCTTTCATCTATAAGCTTTAATGGATGCTCCTTAAAAGTATATATCATAGATAAGCCATCATTATCTTTTGCTAAAGAGCAGGCCTTATTAATCAGCTTTCTGTGTCCTATATGTATACCGTCAAAATTTCCTAAAGCAATATATGGTCTTTTTTCTAAATTTATATCTTTATCATCTGCTGAAACTAACATAATTACCTCATACTAATAATCTAATCATTTTAAAATAGCTTATCTCACATCTGCCCAGTCCTATAAAGCTGCCTTCTATATAAACTCTATATACCTGGCTTAATGTGAGATTTTCTATTAATATTTTATCATTAATTGAAACTCCATTTAAAAGAATCTTTTTATAATTTGATGAGAAATCTAATCTGGGATAATTAAGAAGAGCAGAGTCTATTGGTTTAATATAGTCATTTATATTATCATTATTTAAATCCTTAAGATTTACAGAATCCTCTTTTTTAAAAAGTCCATTCTCTGTTCTTTCTAAATCGCTCATAATGCCGCCGCAGCCTAATTTATCTCCTATATCTTTGCAAAGGCTTCTAATATAGGTTCCCTTGGAGCAGTGAACCACAAATTTTATATAAGGAAGGTTTATATTTAGAATTTTCAAACTGAATATTTCTATTTGCCTTTCATCCCTATCAACTTCTATCCCCTGCCTGGCCAGTTCATATAGCTTCCTTCCATCTTTTTTAATTGCAGAATACATAGGAGGCAGCTGGTTTTGAACACCAACAAAAGATAAAACTGCACCTTCAGCTTCAGCTTCACTTACATAAACATCCTTTTCTTCCAGAACTGTACCCTCTTCATCATAGGTATCTGTAGTTATACCCAGTTTAAGAACTGCTGTATATGTTTTTTCGCCGGACATGATATAATTTGAAAACTTAGTTCCGGATCCTATGCATATAAGGAGAATTCCACTGGCCATAGGGTCTAATGTTCCCGTATGACCTACTTTTTTTATACCTGTAAGCTTCCGAACTTGCGCCACAGCTTTAAAGGAACTTATGCCCTTTGGTTTATATAGATTTATTATTCCCTGCATTTAATTCTTCTATAAAAGCCTCCGTAAGAAGCTTTTCTCCTTCTTCTATTGTTGTGTTTAAGGTAAGTCCTGCAGCTCTTATATGCCCTCCTCCTCCAAATTTGGAGGCAACCTTTGAAACGTCAAAAAGGTATTTTGATCTTAAGCTTATCTTAAGACCCTCTTCTGTTTCCTTTATTAATATACCTGTATCTATAGAATCAATCTCCATGCCTATATTAATCACATCAGAGGTGTCACCTAGCTCCGTTTCTAATGATTTAAGCATATCCCGGGTGATTGTCATAATAACTGCCTTGCCATCTAAAATAAGCCTCATACTGTCTATTACAAGACCATACAGCTTAATCCTTTTAATATCCTTGCTGTAGTATATTCTTCTATATATATCAGAAAAATCGAATTTAACTTTATCTAAAAGCTCTGATGCAATTCTCAGCGTGTCTGCTGTGGTATTTGAAAATCTAAAGGCTCCTGTATCAGTTAGAATGGATGTATATATATTTGAAGCAATATCCGGATCTAAGGATACATTAAGACTTTCTATTAATTTATATACTATTTCACCAACAGCAGCAGCTGTGGAATCCACGTAATTAATATCACCATAATTATCATTTGATTTATGGTGATCTATGTTTATTATAAAACAGCTTCCGTCAAATTTAATATCAGAGCATATCCGATCTTTATTTCCGCAGTCAAGTACAATTACCAGATCAAAACCTGGGGATAACTTATTATCCTTTGATATATTCCCAATACCCGGCAGAAAATTATACACATCCGGTATAACATCATTGCAGATTATTTTAACATCTTTATTAAGCTTTTTAAGAGCTGCCCATAGAGCCAGACTGCTTCCCAGAGAATCTCCATCAGGAGAAACATGGAAAGTGATGGCTATACTATCACTTTCCATAATTTTGTTTATTATACTATTTAGTTCCACTGCCCGATTCCTCCTTGATTTTTTGAAGAAGGGAATCTATATGCATACCTTTTTCCATAGTAGTATCTTCTTTTAAGACTATCTCAGGAGTATTTCTTAAGTTCATTCTATGAGACATTTCACGCCGGATAAAGGAAACTGAACTTTTAAGAGCCTCCATTGTATTTTTTTTAGCTTCATCATTTCCAAAAATGCTTAAGAATACCTTAGCATACTTTAAATCCTTAGTAATATCTACATCGGTCACACTTACCATGGCAGTAAGCCTGGGATCTTTTATGTCATTTTGGATAATACTGCTGATTTCTTTTTTGGCTTCTTCGTTAATTCTTCCGCTTCTGTATTTAGTCAATTATATCACCTCTTCTATAGAGTTAGTTTTTTAACTTCTTCCATGGTATAGGCTTCTATAATGTCTCCCTCTTTAAGATCATTAAATTTTTCTACAGATAATCCGCATTCAAAATTCGTCAGAACTTCTTTAGCGTCATCTTTAAATCTCTTTAAGGATGCCAGAGTTGATTCAAATATTACTATACCATCTCTTATAACTCTTACACTGCTGTTTCTTGTAATCTTTCCTGAAACTACATAGCAGCCAGCAATTGTTCCTAAATCAGATATTTTGTAAGTTTTTCTTATTTCTGCTCTGCCTAAAATAACCTCTTTAAAATCAGGCTCCAACATTCCTATCATAGCAGCTTTAACATCGTCTATGGCATTATATATGACTCTATAGTTTTTAATGTCTACGCCTTCTTTATCAGCAAGTATTACAGCGTTTGTTTCAGGTCTTACATTAAAGGCTATTATTATTGCCTTTGATGCTGTTGCTAAGGTAATATCAGTTTCTGTGATAGCTCCAACTCCGGCATGGATTACCCTTACCTTGACTTCTTCTGTGGAAAGCTTCTCCAAGGACTGTTTCATAGCTTCAGAAGATCCCTGAACATCAGCTTTTACTATAATGTTAAGTTCCTTAACCTTTCCTTCTTTTATCTGGCTGTATAAGTCTTCAAGAGAAACATTTTTTGAGGATTTCATCTGCTGCTCTCTCAGCTTCTGCTGACGTCCTTCTGCCATTTCTCTTGCACATTTTTCATTTTTCACCACATAGAATCTGTCTCCTGCCGCCGGAACATCAGAAAGACCTGATATTTCTACAGGTATTGAAGGACCTGCTGATTTTATCTTATTTCCTTTATCATCAAGCATTGCCCTTATTCTTCCATAGGTATTTCCAACTATTATAGCTTCTCCTACCTTCAAAGTTCCGTTTTGAACAAGAAGTGAAGCTACAGGTCCCTTACCTTTATCAAGTCTTGCTTCTATAACTGTTCCTTTTCCTTTTCTTGCTGAGTTTCCTTTAAGCTCCAGCATTTCTGCTGTAAGGAGTATCATTTCAAGAAGACTGTCAAGACCTTCTTTTGTTTTTGCAGATACTGGAACACATACAGTATCTCCGCCCCAGTCCTCAGCTACTAATTCATACTCAGTTAATTCCTGCTTTACTTTCTCAATATTAGCTCCCGGTCTGTCTATTTTATTGATTGCTACAATCATGGGAACATTAGCAGCCTTGCAGTGGTTAATAGCCTCAATAGTCTGAGGCATAATACCGTCATCTGCTGCAACAACAAGGACAACAATATCAGTTATCTGTGCTCCTCTTGCTCTCATAGATGTAAATGCTTCGTGGCCCGGTGTATCTAAAAATGTTATCTTTTCTCCATTAATCGTTACAGTGTAAGCTCCAATATGCTGAGTTATTCCGCCGGCTTCAGTTTCTGTAACTCTGGCCTTTCTTATAGCATCTAAGAGTGATGTCTTACCATGGTCAACATGACCCATAACTGTTATAACCGGAGGTCTCTTTTCAGTATCCTTATCATCAGAGTCTTCATCTACTTCTTCTAATACGCAGCTGGTGTCATCTATTTTTACTGCTGTAATTTCAAATTTCTTAAGGAGCTTTTCTGCTGTTTCAAAATCAATATCCTGATTTATTGCAGCCATAACTCCTAAGAATATAAGCTCTCTGATAACTTCGTTATATGGCTTTTCTATTTTATCACAAAGTTCTTTAACGCTTATAGTTTCTCCTATTTCTACAAATTGAGCTGGAATATCTTTTACTTGCGGTTTCTTTTCTATAATCTCTTCCTCTTCTGCTTTCTTCAATTTTTTTAGTTTGATAGATTTTTTAATTTCTTCTTCTGCTAATTCTTCATATTTATCTACTACTACTACTTCTTCTTTCTTTTCTTCTTCTTCTGCTAATAGCTCCTTTATAAGCTGAGCCTCTTCATCTTCAATCATACTCATGTGATTTTTAACTTCTATATTAAACTGCTCAGCCAGAAGTTCTATTAAGTATTTACTTGTAACACCTAATTCTTTTGACAATTCGTATATTCTGATTTTTGACATATATTCACCCCCGAATTAATAGCCTGCTCATATATTGAAAGAAGTTTTGCTGCCATATTCCTGTCCAGTATACCTATTAAAGATATTTCAGGTCTTCCAATAGAGCTGCCAAGCTCTTCCTTCTTAAAATTTTGTATCATTTTAAATTTGTATCTGATACTGTAGTTTGTAAATTTTTTGATTGTATTTTCTGAAGCATCGGTTGATAGTATAAGTAATTTAACCTTGCCTTTTTGTGCTAATTCCTCAGTTTTGTTGTAGCCTTCCACTAAACAGCCTGCTTTTTTGCATATTCCTAAAAATTGGAGAAATGGATTATTCATTTCCTATTTCCTCTCTAAGCCTGGCAAAGGTTTCTTCATCTATTTTAACCTCCAGGCTTCTATCCAGTCTTTTAGCTTTTATTGCTTTTTCTAAACAGGATAAGTTTCTGCAGATATAGGCTCCTCTTCCTGGCTTTTTACCGGTTAAATCTATAGAAATCTGCCCTTCTTTATTTTTAACTACCCTGATTAATTCTTTTTTGTCCTTTTTCTCTAAACAACCGCTGCACATTCTTTGAGGAATTTTTCTGACCTTCATAATATCACCTCTAATTCGCAGCCTTCTCTGCCTCTGACTGAGATTTGCTCTTTATATCAATCTTCCAGCCAGTTAATTTTGCTGCCAGTCTAACATTTTGCCCTTCCTTGCCTATGGCTAAGGATAATTGATTATCATCTACTACTGCCTTTGCTGACTTATTGTCCTCATTTATATCTACATCTAAAACCTTGGCAGGACTTAGTGCGTTTGCTATATATTTTTCTGGAAGCTTATCCCATTTAATTATGTCTATCTTTTCATTCTTAAGCTCATTTACAATGGTCTGCACTCTGACTCCCTTAGGTCCAACACAGGCTCCCATGGCGTCAACATTTTCATCATTGGAATGAACTGCAATTTTAGTTCTGTAGCCGGCTTCTCTTGATATGCTCTTTATTTCAACTGTTCCGTCTGCTATTTCGGGAACTTCCAGTTCAAATAATCTTTTTATAAGACCCGGATGAGTCCTTGAAATTACAATCTGAGGTCCCTTTGTAGTCTTTTTAACCTCTACTATATAGAATTTAAGCCTGTCATTAAAATTATACTCTTCCTTTGGTATCTGTTCTGCAGGTCCCAGTATGGTTTCTATTCTGCCCAGGTCCACAAATACATTTCCTTTATCTTTTCTGAGAACCTTTCCAGTTACAGTGTCAAATTCTTTTTCTATGAATTCTTCATATATTATGTTTCTCTCGGCTTCCTTTATCCTCTGGACAACAAGCTGCTTCGCTGACTGAGCTGCCACCCTTCCAAAGTTTTTAGGAGTTACTTCCTCTTCTATAAGATCTCCTAAATTGTAGGTAGGGTTTATTTTTCTTGCTTCCTCCATTGATATTAAAGAATCTGTTTCATCCTCTGATACTTCTTCGTCGGTTGCTACCTTTCTTACTGAGTAAACATGAATTTCTCCTGTTTCTCTGTTCATAGTTACTTTTACTTCTTCACTTTTCGTTCCCTGCTGCTGATAATTCTTTTTATAAGCTGAAACTAAGGCATCTTCAACAGTTGAGAAAATAAGATCCTCTTTTATCCCCTTTTCCTTAACTATTAATTTAAGAGCCTCTATAAATTCACTATTCATCTGCTACCTCCTAAAAATCCCCTTTTAAATTAATTCGTGAAATATTTTCTCTCTTAATTTTCTCTTTTTCATCTCCCATGGATAAAGTCACCTCTTCGTCGTCAAAGGAAACTAAGCTTCCCGTCTTTTTAATAGCTTCATTAATTAAGCTGACATTTACCTGAGAATTTAAATACCTAAGCAGGTGCTTATCTGTAAATAAACCCCTTTCAATTCCAGGGGAAGACACCTCTAACATATAGTGTTCCTCAATTGGGTCATATTCATCCAAAAGACTGCTTATTTTTCTGCTTACTTTTTCACAGTCGCTTAAATTTATTCCCTGAGTTTTATCTATATATATTCTTAAGTATTTTTCTCCTTCTTCAACTACATATTCAACATAATATAATTCGTATCCTAATTCTTCGACAGCGGGCTTTACTATGCTTTCGACTTTATCTATAATTTTATTTTCTTTCATTTTATACCTCCTCTGCTCATTCAAATAGAAAGAGTGGGTATTTCCCACTCTTACGTAAAAATATTAAGTATTCATCAGGTTTATGTTACCATATATTATTAATAAATGCAAGCTAAAATAAGGATAACTGATTTGTCTCCGGCAGGCTGTTTAAACATACCATTAAATTAACAATTGGTGCAGCCATAATAAGTTTTATAATTTTTTAATTTCATTAATTAACTCCCGGACCAGATCCTGTTCCTTAACCTTTTTTATTATTTTTCCCTTTTTAAAAATAAGGCCTTCATTTTTTCCTCCGGCAATTCCAATATCCGCTTCTCTTGCCTCTCCCGGCCCGTTAACTATGCAGCCCATTACAGCTACCTTTATGCTTTTAGGGTAATCTGCAAGTCTTTCTTCAACTTCTGAGGCTATTTTAATAAGGTCTATTTCTGTTCTGCCGCAGGTTGGACAGGATACAAATTCTATGCCGCTTTTCAGGTTTCCTGTACTTTTTAATATTTCTCTTCCTATTTTAACCTCATCTAAAGGATTTCCCGTTATGGAAACTCTTATGGTGTCTCCTATTCCATCAAGTAAAAGAGAGCCTATTCCTATAGATGATTTAACTGATGAGTTTATAAGCGTTCCTGCTTCTGTTACTCCCAGGTGAAGAGGATAGCTTACCTTACCTGATATAAGTCTGTAGCATTCTACTGTCTGAATAACATTTGATGACTTAATAGATATGACAATATCATCAAAATTAACATCTTCCAGTATGTTTATATGAGATAGGGCGCTTTCAACAAGAGCCTCAGGGCATACTTTACCATACTTTTCTAAAAGAGTCTTATCTAAAGATCCTGAATTAACTCCTATTCTGATAGGAATATTTTTAGCTTTAGCTGCCTCAGCCACCAATTTTACCCTTTCCCTGCTTCCAATATTTCCGGGATTTATCCTAAGGCCGTCCACACCATTTTCTATTGATAACAGAGCAAGCCTATAGTCAAAATGAATATCTGCCACCAGCGGAATTTTTATTCTCTTTTTTATCTCCCTGATTGCTTTTGCAGCATCCTCATCTACTACTGCGCACCTTATAATATCGCAGCCTTTTTGCGTAAGCTCCAGTATCTGATTAACTGTCTTAAGAGCATCTCTTGTATCTGTATTTGTCATAGACTGAACTGTTATTTTTGAATCTCCGCCTATAAAGGTATCTCCTAGTTTTATCTTTTTAGTTTTTTTTCTTTCCATAATTTCACCTATAAATTGATTGGATAAAATATATCCTTTAATGTAACTGCTACCATAAGCAGCATGAGAAGTATAAAGCCAAAATAATTTATTACTCCTACTTTGTTTTCATCTATTTCCTTACCGGTTATTATCTGGAAAATATATAAGAAAATATATCCTCCATCTAATGCAGGGAAAGGAATAATATTAAATATTCCAAATTGAACGCTGAAGCCCGCCATTAAAAATACCAGATTCCACAGACTTGTTTTAGCAGCCTGGGCTGAAAATTTAATTATAGTAACAGGTCCTCCAAAGTCATTTGCTGTGGCTTTTCCTTTAAATAATGTTCCGAAAAAGTTAAAGGTTTGTTTTATTATAAAGCCGGTTTCTCTAAAGCCATAATTAACTGAGGAAATAAATCCTGATTTTCCTTCCTGGGCATATACTCCTATAATAAGTCTGTTATCTTCCTTAACAGGAGTTATAGTGTAGTTAATCTCTTTGCTGTCTCTTTTAACTGTAATATTAACCGGAGCACCATTACTGTTATATATACCTGTTACAAAATCCTCCCAGGTTGAAATCTTACTGCTTCCTATTTTAATTATTTCATCTCCGTTTTTCAAACCAACCTTGTAGGCCGGAGAATCAGGAACTACAGATTTTACTTTATTTGTCATAAATCCCTGGCTTGCTCCAAGTACAGCAAATAAAACTATGGCAATTACAAAATTCATGAAAGGTCCTGCAGCTATAATGCTCAGCCTTCTAAGAGGAGGAAGATTTGTAAAAGCCCTCTCATCAGAGCTTTTTTCCTGTTCTCCCAGCATCTTAACATATCCGCCTATTGGGACTATTCTGATTGAGTACCTGGTCTCCCTGCCCTTGATTGAGAAAAGTTTAGGTCCCATTCCTATTGAAAACTCCTCAACCTTAACACCATTAATTTTAGCCAGCGTAAAATGCCCCAGCTCGTGGCCTAAAACCAGGATTCCGATGAATACCAAAGCCAGTAATATATACAAAATAAAACTAAAACTCAAGATTAGTACCTCCTAAAATTATTTTTTATGTAGCTTCTTACCATTAGATCTGTCTCTAATATGCTTTCTAAAGAAATAGGCCCATTTTCAAATTTTCCCAGAGAATCCTCTATAATATTCCCAATATCAAGAAATTTTATTTCCTTATTTAAAAACATGTCTACTGCTTCTTCATTTGCAGAATTTAAAATTGTTGTCATAAGTCCACCTGTTTTTCCTGCCTGAAATGATAGCTTGAGACATTTAAATGTTTCCATATCAGGCTTTTCAAAGGTAAGGGATGAAACCTGATAAAAATCAAGAGCTTTTATAATCGTTTCTTTTCTTACCGGATAATTAAGTGCATACTGTATAGGAAGCCTCATATCCGGCTGTGTCATCTGAGCTATAATACTTCCATCTCTAAATTCAACCATAGAGTGAACTATGCTTTGAGGATGAACTATAACCTTAATATCATCAAAGCCTGCATTAAACAAGTGATGGGCTTCTATTACCTCCAGACCTTTATTCATAAGTGTAGCAGAGTCTATAGATATTTTTCTTCCCATGTTCCACTTAGGATGGGCTAATGCCTCATTTATACTGACATCTGCCAAGTCATTAAGTTTTTTCCCTCTAAAGGGCCCCCCGGAGGCAGTAAGCAGAATATTTTTAATATCAGAGTACTTTTCTCCGTTTAAGCACTGAAATATGGCTCCGTGCTCAGAATCAACAGGAAGGATCTGAACTTTATTATCTATGGCTTCTTTTATTACTATATCACCTGCCACAACTAGAGTTTCTTTATTTGCCAAAGCTATATTTTTTTTAGCTCTTATAGCAGCTAAGGTTGGCCTTAAGCCAATCATACCAACAATTGATGTAACTACAATATCAACTTCAGAAATAGATGCTATAGTGCATAATCCATCTATACCTTGAAGTACCTCTACATTTTCATTATTTTCTCTGCAGTAGTCTGATACATTTTTGCAGGCAGCATCTTCCATCATAGCTATATACTTTGGATGAAACTCCTTTATTATTTCTATTATCTTTTTGTAATTATTATTAGCACTTACTGAAATTAATTTGAAATTTTCGCAGTCACTTCTTATTACATCAAGAGTTTGAGTTCCAATAGAGCCTGTAGCTCCTAAAATACATATATTTTTCATTATATTATCTCCAATATTTTATTAATATTAAAAATTCCTGTTTATACAAAAAGGAGTTCCTATTTAAAATTTAATGAATTAGTTGATTACTGTATCTTACTATATCATATTTGGATGTCAAAGTGAACTAGTTTAGCTGCACTGAACATCGGGACTTCAGGTGGAAAATCAATGTAACCTGAAACATAAATATGTACTCATACTTATAAAAATGTGAGTCATAAATAAATGATAAAGCAAGCAGCAACTGCCTGATATCTATTAAACAGGAAATTTACTGCTTGCACTTATTTTTTAGCTTTAGATATTATAATCCAATAATATAGGTTAAATAATAGTATACTACTGCACCTGAGAAAAGTATGCTGTCAAACCTATCTAAAATTCCGCCGTGACCTGGAATTAAATTGCTGTAATCTTTAACATTTGAATTCCTCTTTATTGAGGAAGCTGTTAAGTCTCCAAACTGGCATAAAATTCCCGAAATCAATCCAATTGCTAAATAATGATACATTGGAATATCAAGAACAAAATGATTTAATATAAATCCATATACAGCACATCCCAGTACACTTCCCAAAACTCCACCCAGGGATCCCTCTACCGTCTTTTTAGGGCTTACCTTAGGGCAAAGCTTCCTTTTTCCAAAGAATCTTCCTGTATAGTAAGCAGCCGTATCGCAAAGCCAGGAAGAGATGAAAATAAGCCATACCAAATACTTTCCATACTCTTTTCCGTTTACCAGCGGAATTGCGCTGAATAATACCGGTACATATAAAAAGCCAAGAACTGTTATTGCAACATCAAAATAAGTAAACTTAACATCTATAACCGGTATACACATAAGTATTAAAAGTACCAGAAGAGCTATTGGAATAAATTTATTTATATCATATTTTGTATTTATTATTACATAATAAAATATCGTTAAAAGGTAAGCTGCTATATTTAAGGGCTTAACTCCTCTCACCCTGGAGACTTTATAAAATTCAAAAAGCCCCAAAATGGACAGCAGCATAATTCCATATTTTAAATAAATACCTCCAAGAAAAATGAAAATAACAAAAGGAGCTAGTATAAGAGCACCTAAATATCTTTTATCCAAAATCCCACCCCACTTATTCACGAAATCGTATAACTATCTGCTCTATCTTATAAAACTTCCTACTTAATTCCGCCATATCTTCTGTCTCTTCTCTGGTAATCCCATATTGCCTTCTGAAGATTTTCTTTCCTAAAATCCGGCCAGTTTATATCCGAAACCCAAAACTCAGAATAAGCAGACTGCCATATCAGAAAATTACTGAGTCTCATTTCTCCGCTGGATCTTATTATTAGGTCAGGATCAGGTATTCCTTTAGTATAAAGATATTCTTTGAAATTATCCTCTGTTATTTCATCCTGGGATTTTTCCGCTGCTATTTTTTTAACTGCCTCTATTATTTCCTGCCGTCCTCCGTAATTTAGTGCTAAGTTAAGAGTAAGGCCAGTGTTCTTCTTTGTCTTCTCATAGGCATCAACTAATTCATTCTGGCATATTTGAGGAAGTTTTGATATGCTGCCAAGATGATTTATTATTACATTATTTTTATTCAGCTCTTCAAACTCATTTTTAAGGTAATCAGCAAGAAGACTCATAAGAGTATTTACCTCATCTTTAGGCCTTTTCCAGTTTTCTGTTGAAAAAGCATAAATAGTCAGATACTTCACTCCTAATCTGCTGCATTCTTTAACAATTTCCCTGATGGCTTCTACACCTGCTTTATGGCCCATGGACCTGGGAAGACCTCTTTTTTTAGCCCATCTTCCATTCCCGTCCATTATTATGCCAATATGCTTTGGAATATTATTTAAGTCTAAATCTATTCCTTCAGTTTTATTTTTAGAGAAAAATTTCATTTCATATCTCCTCTTACTGCTTACTGCATATAAAAAATCATACAAAAACCTACCAAAGGTAGGTTTTAAACTGACATTATTTCCTTTTCTTTAACAAATGTTATTCCTTCTATCTCTTTTATATAGGAATCAGTAACCTTCTGAACTTTTTCTTCTGCTTTTTTAAATTCATCTTCTGTTATTTCATTATCCTTTTTAAAGGCTTTGAATTTTTCATTGGCATCACGTCTTATGGATCTGATGGCAACCTTTGCAATTTCCTCCAGCTTCTTTATCTTCTTAACTAAGTCTCTTCTCGTTTCCTCTGTAAGCTCAGGTATAATAAGCCTTATGGCAATTCCGTCATTTGAAGGATTTAATCCTAAATCGGAAGAGAGTATGGCTTTCTCAATACCCTTTATTGAGGTTTTATCATATGGCTGTATTAAAAGTATTCTTGGCTCCGGAGCGGAAACATTTGCCATCTGACTGAGTGGTGTCAGTGTTCCGTAATATTCAACTTCAATTTTATCAAGAATTGAAGGATTCGCTCTTCCTGCCTTCATCGTTTTAAGCTCCTGCTTGTATACGTTTATAGTCTTTACCATTTTTTCTTCGCAGCTTTTTATTACTTCATTAGTCATAATATACCTCCTCTACTCTTTAGAAACTAGTGTCCCTATTTTTTCTCCTAAAACTGCCCTTTTAATATTCCCTTCCTGCTCTAAGGCGAATACATGGATAGGAATATTATTATCCATACATAGTGATGTGGCGGTAGAATCCATTACCTGAAGACCCTGGTCTAATACTTCTATATAAGTTAATTTGTCGTATTTCTTTGCATCTTTATGTTTATGTGGATCCTTATCATATACAGCATCCACATTTTTTGCCAGAAGTATGACATCAGCCTCTATTTCTGCTGCTCGAAGTGCTGCAGTTGTATCAGTTGAAAAATATGGATTCCCTGTTCCCGCTGCAAATATAACAACTCTTCCCTTCTCCAGATGTCTCATAGCTCTTCTTCTGATAAAAGGCTCAGCTATTTCTCTCATCTCTATGGCAGTCTGAACTCTGGTCAAAACTCCAATGTTCTCCAGTGAATCCTGAAGAGCCAGTGCATTTATGCAGGTTGCCAGCATTCCCATATAGTCTGCTGTAGTTCTGTCCATTCCTTCTCCTGTTCTGCCTCTCCAGATATTGCCTCCGCCTACAACAAGGCCCACCTGAACTCCCATATCAACTATTTCCTTGATTTCATTTGATATTCTGTTTGTAAAATCAAAATCAAAGCCTGAACCTTTTTTACCGGATAATGCTTCCCCGGAAATTTTCAAGAGGATTCTTTTATACTTTTTTCCCACCA
>JBAXYJ010000052.1:0-13709 GCA_041670885.1 Clostridiaceae bacterium | reverse complement strand
TATACCAGCATCACAAAATAAGAATAGCATTAAATCTGTAAAGATAAAATCCACCTTACCATTTGTAAAGGTAAGTTCCTCTATAACCCATGTGAGGGGTGGAATTTAAAATTTCAATTTAGCAACAAAAATTATAAATGCTAATTACATAATGATTTATTTTACATTTAAGTGAAAAAATTGTATAATGAATGAAATAAAAAAAATTTAGTTGTCATAAGGAAATAATGTAAATATGGATAATATATCCATATAGAAATTTTTAACAGCATTTCTATTATAAGATTTATTTTGCGCAGCTTACTATATGTTTGAGGGAGATTAATATGCCAGATACATATATCATAACAGAAAAATATATAGATGATTTAATATCTAAATCTAGTGAATTAAGATGGAAGGATGCTACCAAGGCATTAAACTGTGCACAAATGGCATTATCCTATTCAAAGGAGATAGATTATAAAAAGGGTGAAGCAGAATCATCATTTCATATAGGTAATTGCTACTGGATTTATGGAGATTTGGAAAAGGCTGTAATGTACCATCTTCAGGCTATTGATATACAAAAAAATTTTACTGACAGGACAATTGAAGTCAGAGCTTTAAATTCCTTAGGAAACATATTCCTTGACATGAGAGATTATAAGAAAGGTCTTGATTACTATCTTAGGGCTTTCAATGGAGCCAAAAAAATTAATAATGAAAAGATAATAACTACCTGCCTGAATAATTTAGGGGAAGTATATAAAGAGCTTAAGGATTATAAAAAGGCGCTGGAGTATTATAAAGAAAGCGAAAAAATAGCAAAAAAATCAGAGGATAAAGATATAATATGTATTCTTTATTTAAATCAGGGTGAAATTAATTACTTTTTGGAAGAATATAGTACTGCCATTGATTATATGAATAAGTCGAAAAAAATTATGTATGAATTGGAAAATAACCATGCTGAAGGAGAATTATTTCATTATTTAGGTCTTTGCTATTATAAGCTGAAGGATTATAAAAAAGCTTCAGAAAGTTTTTTGATTGGTATATTAAAAACAGAAATTATGAAGAATAGACTAGATGAAATAGACATAATAGTAGATTTTGCTGACTTCTTAAATAACATAAGCCTTGAAGAAAAAGGTGAAAAATGGCTTATTAAAGCTCTGAATATAGCTAAGGATATTAAAAATTATAAAAAGACAGCTGTTATTTGCAGCAGTCTGATAAAATTGTACGAAAAAGATAATGATTATGAAAAGCTTCATATGTTTTATAAGCTTTATATGGAATGTACTGTTAAAATGGAAAAGGAAAATGACATAAAAAATCTGGAAATGGTAAAAATAATTTTTAAAGTAGATAACAGTATCAGAGAAAAAGAAGAAATGGAGGAAAAAAATCAGGAGCTTATAGAGAAGTCAAAAAGTTTAAAAGAATCTTACAGAAATATTAAAGTAATATCAGAAATAGGAAAGGATATTACCGGAACACTGGATTTTGAGGAGACTCTTACAAAGGTTTACCATAAGATAAATCTGTTAGTTGATGCACATAATTTTGGCGTTGCAACCTATGATGATCATAGAAAATCTATATGTTATGATCTTTTCATAGAGGATGGTAAAAGGGTTAATGCTGCTGCAGCTTCAATAGATAATCCTAACAGCATAGCAGCCTATTCAATCAGAAATAAACAGATTATATTCAGTAATAATATTTTAAATGAGCTTTCAAACTATATATCAGATTACAATAATAATCTTGACAATTTAGCAGGTGTAAAATCTCTTATATATTGTCCCCTTATTATTGAAAATAAAGTTATGGGTGTTATGACAGTTCAGAGCACTAGGGAAAATGCTTATAATGAACTTAGCTTAGAGTCTGTAAATGCCCTGGCATCATATATTGCAATAGCTTTAAACAATGCAAAAAAATCAAATTCACTTAGAAAGTTAAACAGAAAGCTGGAGGTGCTTTCAAATTCAGACGGGCTTACAGGTATAGCAAACAGAAGAAGGCTAAACTATATCATAGACAAAGAGTGGAATAGAGCAAGAAGAAAGAAAATTCCAATATCACTGATGATATTAGATATTGATAATTTCAAAGAATATAATGATAATTATGGCCATTTAAAAGGAGACGATGTGATAAAAAAGGCAGCTGAAATTATAAATAAAAATGTAAGAAGAAGCTCTGACTTTCTTGCCAGATATGGCGGTGATGAGTTCATAGTGCTGCTTCCGGAAACGAATATAGAAGAGGCGGCTAAATTTGCTGATATAATAAGAGATTCCATAAATTCAGCAAAAATTCCTCATGAGCATTCAAAAGTATCACATTTTGTATCTGCAACTATAGGAGTGGCATCTCTGATACCGGGAGAGCTAAACAGTGAAAATGATTTGCTGTTTAGAGCAGACAGAGCATTATATAAGGCGAAACAAAATGGAAGAAATAGAGTTGAAATTTATAAGGATATATAATGTATCCTTTTTCTTTTTCGCTGGGAGATGATTTTGTGTTATTTGATATAGTAAAGCAGGGCAGATTTTATTATGAAAATGATAAAAAAAGCCGGGAGGAGATATTAGATATTAGTCTTAAATCCTTTAGAAATATAATAAAGCAGGCTTATACAAAGAGTCCGTTTTATAAGGAATACTATAGAAGCTATAATATAAAATACAAAGATTTGGATGAAATTTCCCCGGATGATCTGCCAATAATAGATAAGAAAACAGTAAGAGACAATTTTTTTGAAATTCCAACAGAAGTAATTGACAGGGATAAATATAAAATAGCTTTGGAAGAGGGAGATATGCTTCCTTCTTTTGATAATATTTATATAGTCCATACATCCGGGAGTACGGGAACTCCATGCCCATTCTTGTACAGTAAGCAGGCTCTCATTAGCTTAGAGTCCAATTTTGCCAGATTATCATTAACTGGTGAAAATAAACTGTCATTAAAAGACTTCCCTATAAAAAGTTTATATATAGCCCCTGTGGGCAGCGGATATGCCTGTACAGCTCTTGCCCTGTTTGGAATGAAGCAATATCACTGCAAAAATATATTAATCGATGCCAGAGTGCCCTTAGAGGACTGGAAGGATAAAATAAAGGGCTATAATCCTCTATATTTATCCGGATATCCATCCTGCATCAACCTTATTGCAAAACTTCAGCAAAATGGTGAAATAAATATTAAGCCTAAAAAAATCATAACCGGGGGGGAACCTCTCAGCACAGAATATATTAAATATTTTAAGGACACCTTTAAAGCTGACGTAGTAGATTATTATGGATGTACAGAATCCATATTCATAGGGGCAGGAGGCAGCTCTTACAATGGAATTTATCTGTTTGATGATATAAACTATATTGAGACAGATGAGAAAAATACTCTTATAATAACTCCATTTTATAATAAGCTGTTTCCGCTTATCAGGTATAAAACTAATGACATTGCTGAAAATCTTAAGAAAGAAGGCTGCGGCAATCTTCCTTATACTCATATAGACAGAATTTTAGGAAGGAAAGAAGACCTTATGTGGTTTATCAATGAAAATGGAAAAGAAGATTTCCTTCACCCATTATTTCTGGATGACTTGGAAGTTGTGGGATTATTAAAATATCAGTTTGTAAAAGCCTCTGATAATTCATTTACACTAAATTGCATACTTAAAGATCAAAATATAGAAAAAGAGATAGAAAAACAGCTTCATGTTTTTCTAAGCTGCAAAAACATGAATAATATTAAATTTAAAATAAATCCCGTAAATGATCTTTATAGAGATCCTAAAAGCGGTAAGGTAAAGCTTATTATAAATTGAGTCTCCCTTAAAACAGGGCGACTTATTTTACTTTACTTCGTATTCATTTTATTGTACACAGGAAAAGGTTATAATATAATGGTAGTAAAATAAGAAGTATAATTTAATAAAAAATTAATATTAATATTAATTTTATTATAAAAAGTATATAATCAAATTATTTATAAAATGCCAGATATACATGATAAGGAGATAAAATTATGTTTAAGGATAAGAAATACAAATATACTCTTATGTATGCTGCCGTAGCAGGTGTAATAATACTTTTTCTTAACAGTCTTATTGTTGATTTAAGGACAGAAAACATAATGTATTCAGATTTCAAGAAAATGGTTAAGGAAAACAAAATAGAACAGGTACAAATTCAAACTAAAAAGATAGTAATTCTGCCAAAGGAAGAAAAGGATAAATCACGTAAAATTTATTACACAACAAATATTAACGACCCGGATTTATATAAATATCTGGAACAGTATAATGTGACTTATGATGGAGGAAAAATAGACGAAAATTCTTCAATTAAAGATTTAATATTTTTTTATGTAATTCCTATTGTAGGATTCTATTTTATAGGAAAAATATTATTCGGGAAAATGGATAAAAAGATGGGGGGCTCTGTTATGTCCTTTGGCAAAAACACTGCCAAGCTATATGGAGAAAATGAGACAGGGGTTACCTTCAAAGAAGTAGCAGGACAGGATGAAGCGAAGGAATCTCTTATAGAAATAGTTGATTTTCTTCATAACCCACAAAAATATAAAGATATTGGTGCCAGACTTCCCAAAGGGGCACTTCTTGTAGGGCCTCCGGGAACAGGTAAGACTCTTCTTGCTAAAGCAGTTGCAGGAGAGGCAAAGGTCCCATTTTTCTCAATTTCAGGCTCTGATTTTGTTGAAATGTTTGTTGGCATGGGAGCAGCCAGAGTAAGAGATTTATTTAAACAGGCTGAGCAAAAAGCACCCTGCATCATATTTATTGATGAAATAGATGCTATAGGCAAAAAAAGAGATGGCAGCATACCAACAGGAAATGATGAAAGGGAGCAGACTTTAAATCAGCTGCTGTCTGAAATGGATGGATTTGATTCATCAAAGGGAGTAGTTATCCTGGCAGCTACAAACAGGCTGGAGATACTGGATCATGCACTCTTAAGACCGGGTCGTTTTGACAGAAGAATAATAGTTGACAGGCCTGATTTAAAAGGAAGAGAGGAAATATTAAAGGTACATATTAAGGGAGTAAAGATTGATGATAATGTGGACCTTTCCAGCCTGGCAAAATCAACTCCGGGAGCAGTAGGTGCAGATCTGGCAAATATAGTTAATGAATCAGCATTAAGAGCAGTAAAAAAGGGAAGAGCTAAAGTTGCGCAGCAGGATATGGAAGAAGCAGTTGAGATAGTAATTGCAGGAGAAGAAAAGAAAAACAGGATTTTATCAAAGGATGAGAAGCTTAGAGTTGCATATCATGAGGTAGGTCATGCACTTTTGGCACAGCTTTTAAAACATACAGATAAGGTTCATAAAATAACTATAGTTCCAAGGACAATGGGGTCTTTAGGCTATACCATGCAGCTGCCTGCAGAAGAAAAATATCTAGTATCAAAAGAAGAAATGGAAGAGGAAATAGTGGTTATGCTGGGGGGAAGAGCAGCTGAGGAAGTTAAATTTAATTCAATTTCTACAGGAGCTTCCAACGACATTGAAAGAGCAACAAAATCTGCAAGAAGTATGATTACCATATATGGAATGACAGATACCTTTGATATGATGGGAATTGAATCTGCTGCAGACAGATATTTAGATGGAAGAAATGTAAGCAATTGCAGCGCAGATACTATTGCTAAAGTAGATGAAGAGACGCTGAAGATAATTAAGGGGTCTCATGATAAAGCAAAAACCATATTAAGCGAAAATTATGATCTTCTTGATTATATTGCAAACTTTTTATTTGAAAAGGAAACAATAACAGGTGAAGAATTTAAAAACCTGATTTTAAAGTTTAATTCAAAGGAGGCTTAAAATGAGTGATATTCTAAAGGAAGAATTAGAGAGAGCTATTCAGCTGGAATTGGAAAAAGAACACTTGGGGGATGTACTTATAGAGTTAAATGATGATCTTTTAAAAGGTATAAAATACAGAAAAAATATTGCAGAAATGATTCTTAAAAACAGAGAAAATAATCTTGAAGAATACAAAGAGGATAAAGACAAAATTGCCGAATATTTTGACCATGAAAACTTTATTAAGGAAGAGGCTTATAAAGCAATAGATAAAAGGCTGAAAGAGCTTATTTATCTTATCAATTCACCTTATTTTGGAAGAATAGATTTCAAAGAAGAGGATGAGGATGAATTAGAAAGCATTTATATTGGCAGGTATGGTTTTATATCTGAAGAAAAAACCGAACCTACAATAATAGACTGGAGAGCGCCTGTATCCTCTCTGTTTTATGATGATAAGATGGGGGAATCCCATTATAGAGCACCTCTTGGTGATATTCCGGTTAATGTATCTCTTAAAAGACAATTTATGATAAAAAAAGGAGAGCTAAACGGTATGTTTGATTCTTCTGTAGACATAAAAGATGAGATACTGCAAATGGTCTTAAGTCAAAATTCAGAGGAAAAACTTAAAGATATTGTAACGACAATTCAAAAAGAACAGGATGATATTATAAGAGAAAAGAAGAACATAACAGTAGTTGTAAATGGAGTAGCAGGATCAGGCAAAACAACTATTGCTCTTCATAGGGTTGCCTATCTTTTATATAATTATAGGGACACATTAAAGGGAAGAGTCCTTATTTTAGGGCCTAACAGTGTATTTATAGACTATATAAAAGAAGTTCTTCCTTCACTTGGGGAAGAAGGAATCCCTCAGACAACATTCCAGGACTTAGCAATGGAATTCATTGGACTTAATAATATTATGCCATATAGAGAATATATGGAGAAAATATTAGAAAAAGACATTGATTTCATCCAAAAGATAATTAGAAAAACCAGCGAAGAATATATTTTTGAGCTGGATAATCTGGTATCTATGCAAGAAGAAAAGTATAAATTTGAAGATATTTATTTGCTTGACAATCTGGTAATAGAAAAAAAAGAATTAAATGATTTATTCTCAAATTATTATAAAAATATGCCCTTATTTAAAAGGCTTGGCAAGATTAAGAGAATAGTCTACAGAAAAATAAAGGACGTAAGAGATATCCTTATTTCAAATATTAATAAAGAATATGAAGAGCTTTGTATAAAGCAAAAAGACAAGGATAAAAATAATCTTCTGTTTATGCGAAAACTAAAGATAAGAGAACTGATGGGAAATATAATTGAACTAAAGAAGGGTCTTATAGTATTAAAGAAGGGAAATGTTATAGATATATATAATAATTTTAATAGAAATGAAGAACTTACCATAGATGATCTTGCACCTATTTTGTATCTTAAAATCAAACTGGAGGAAGCAAAGCTTAAAAATGATATTAAGCATATAGTAATTGATGAGGCCCAGGATTATTCCCCTCTTCAGTTTATTGTTTTAAAAGAGCTTACTAAAGTATCCTCCTTTACAATAGTAGGAGACTATGATCAGAGAATTACCCCATTAAAAGGCAGTGTCAGCATGCTGAATTTAGATCAGCATTTAACTTTAGAAATAGTAAAATATAATTTAAATAAGAGCTACAGAAGCACGAAAGAAATAATGGAGTATGCAAGAAAATATACAAAGTCTAAGGAGATACTTCCCTTAGTCCGCAGCGGAGATCCGGTAGAAGAGATTTTCGTATCTGATGAAAATGAAATGCTGAAAATGATAGATGAAAAAATAGATATTCTCATAAGTTCTGGTTATGAGAGCATATCAGTTATAGTAAGAGATATAAAGGAAGCAAAATTTATTTATGAATATTTGAAAAAAGATATCAGCGTAAGTCTTATAGATACTGAGGATAAGATTTTAAGAAAAGGAGTATCAATTATAACTTCCTATTTTGCTAAAGGACTTGAGTTTGATGCAGTTGTTATCCCTAAAATGGGAGAAATTGAGGATAATCTGCTTTATATTATGTGTACAAGAGCTCTCCACAAGCTGATAATAATAAACAAAAAATAAGAAATGCTCATATGGGTTTCCATATGAGCATTTCTTATTTTGTAAAATCTCGGTCTATAGTTATTACTGTATTAAAACCTGGATGTTTTTCTAATATAAATTCTTCAATATCTTTTTTAAATTTAATCAAATTCAGTCTGTTTAAATTTTTATCAAATCCTACAACTACATCAAATATAAGGTTTTTTATTTCTCCTTCTCCTACTATCCTAAAATCATGAATTGATTTTATATCAGGAAAATTTTTCGTAAGTGAGCTCTCTATTTCCTCTTTTTCCTTAAGTAATTCTTTGCAGTCCATATTAATTGGATCCATATGAATTACCAGTTCCAGCTTTAATGCTTTTGAAAGTTCCCTTTCTGCTTTGTCTATTACCTCGTGGAGCTTCATTATATTTACAGAGGCAGGAACTTCTGCATGGAGGCTGGCCATTGTTCTGCCGGGTCCATAGTTATGAATTATCAAATCATGAACTCCTGAAATATAATTATAAGACATTACGCCTTCTTCTAATTTTTGTACAAGCTCCTTATCCGGTGCCTGACCAAGCAGCGGATCTAAAGTATCTCTAATCAGGCTTACTCCTGAGTACAATATAAATCCTGATACAAGAAGACCAATATAGCCATCTATAGGAAGCGATGTCCATCTGGCAATTATAAAGGATAAAGCAGTAGTTGAGGATACAAAAACATCTGAAAGAGCATCAAAGGAACTGGCCTTAAGAGCTGTAGAATTTATCCTGTTCCCTACTGTTTTGTTAAATTTGCTGAGCCAGATTTTAAGAAATATTGATAAAATTATAAGTAAGAATGGAATTATAAGAAAATTAATTTTAACAGGATGAAGTATCCTGTTAAAAGAGCTTTTTATAAACTCAACCCCAACTAAAATTACTAAAACAGATACAAATAATCCGGATAAATATTCAATTCTTCCATGACCAAAGGGATGCTCACTGTCAGCAGGCTTTGAAGACAGCTTAAATCCAAGTATGGTAATTAAGGAAGAAGCAGAATCTGATAAGTTATTAAATGAATCTGCAGTTATAGCAATACTGAATGTAATCAAGCCTATGATAAACTTAATCACAAAAAGTATAATATTTGCTATCATACCTACAATTCCTGCCAAATAGCCGTAAGAATCTCTAACACCTTCATCTTTTACATTTCTATAATCCTTAATAAACAATTTTATTAATAAATCAGTCATTTTATCACCTTAATAAATATATTTTAAGCCTTTCTATTATTATATCATAGTTAGGAAAATATTATTATGTTATACTATTATAAGCAAATAATAAAGGAATATTAATTTAAGAAGGTGGTTTTATGAAGGAAGCTAAAGAGTATGCTAAAGATCTTATTAGCTTTATTAATAAAAGCGGAAGCTCCTATCAGGCAGTTTCAGCTTCAAAGAAAAGACTTTTAAAAAATGGATTTATAGAAATTAAAGAGGAAAATACCTGGGATTTGAAAAAAGGCGGTAAATATTTCTTTACAAAAAATATGTCTGGTTTTATTGCATTTAAAACAGGAAATGGTGAAATTGAAGAAGAAGGATATAAAATAATAGGATGCCATTCAGATACCCCAACACTCAGGATTAAACCAAGTCCTGAAATAATATCTGAAAATTCATATATTAAGCTTAATGTAGAGGTATATGGAGCACCAATTTTAAATACATTTTTAGACAGACCTCTTTCTATAGCAGGAAGAGTCTCATTAGTATCTGATAATCCCTTAAAGCCGGATATTAGGCTTATTGATATAAGAAAGCCTATTGTTATAATCCCAAACCTGGCAATTCATATGAACAGAACTGTAAATAAAGGAATAGAGCTTAACCCTCAAAAGGATATGCTGCCTCTACTTGGCTTAGTAAGTGAAAACTTAGAAAAAAATGATTATCTGGTTCAAATTTTAAGCAGGGAGCTGGGAGCAGACAAAGAAGATATTCTAAGCTTTGATTTATTCTTATATGAATGGAGTGAAGGCTGCCTTTTAGGAATAAATGAAGAATTTATTTCCACTTCAAAGCTGGATGATCTTTCATCGCTGCAGGCAGGTCTGGAAGGAATAATAAAAAGTGAAAATGGAAATGGCGTTCAGGTTTTAGCCTGCTTTGATAATGAAGAGATAGGCAGCAAAACTATTCAGGGAGCTGATTCCACATTTTTGTCAACAGCTCTTCAGAGAATTGCTATAGCCCTTGGAAAAACAAAAGAAGAATATTATAGAGCCTTAGCAAACTCATTTATAATTTCTTCAGATTCGGCTCATGCAGTTCACCCTAATGTGGCGGAAAAATCAGATCCAACCAACAGACCAATAATAAATAAGGGACCGGTTGTTAAAATAAGTGCCAATAAAAAATATACATCTGATTCAGAATCTATAGCAATTTATGAATTAATATGCAGAAAAGCTGATATTCCTTATCAAACATTTGTAAACAGGTCAGATGAAATAGGCGGTTCAACTATAGGACCAATAACAGCAGGACACCTGAATATAAAATCCGTGGATATTGGGACGCCGATTCTTGCAATGCATTCCATAAGAGAGCTGGGAGGAGTACTTGACCATTATTACCTTATTAAATTATTTATAAGTTTTTATAATCTATAAATTTTGATTGCACAATCTGAATATTTATGCTATTATAAGCAAAACTGAATATTACCTAATGTAGAGGTGCTGATTACTAATAGTACTTGTTGGAGCTGACGGGCTTTGATGATAAGGAAAGGAGTATCAGCCGAAGGAAAATGCCGGTGGGTATTTTGCCTGGCTGTTCAAAGAATATTTGAACTGTTGTCACTTTTGTGGAGAGCTGCAGTGGTTTACTTAAATATTAATCATAGATAAAGTAATACCTTTGTCTATGATTTTTTTAATAAGGAGGAAAAAATGGGCATTATAGTACAAAAATATGGAGGAAGTTCTGTAGGCTCAGCAGATAAAATTAGAAATGTAGCAGATTTTATTATAAAAAAGAAAAATGAAGGAAATAAAGTTGTAGTAGTAGTTTCTGCTATGGGTGATACTACAGATGATCTTTTAAGCTTAGCAGATCAAATATCTGAAAACCCTGATAAAAGGGAACTTGATGCACTTTTATCTACAGGTGAAATGATATCAGCATCACTGCTTGCTATGGCACTTAAAGATAAAGGGTGCGACTCAGTATCTTATAATGCCTTTCAGATTGGGCTGAAATCAACTGAGCAACATGGACGAGCTCTTATAGTAGATATGGAAGAAAAGATAATTTTAAAAAGTCTTAAAGAAGGAAAGGCAGTAATTGTATGCGGATTTCAGGGAGTTTTTGAGGATGGAAGCATAACAACTTTAGGACGGGGAGGATCAGATACCACAGCTGTAGCTCTAGCCTGCAAACTTAAGGGAGAATGTGAAATATATACAGATGTATCGGGAATATATACTGTAGATCCAAGAGTATATAATAATGCTAAAAAGCTGGATTATATAGACTATGAAGAGATACTTGAGCTTTCCAGTTTGGGAGCTCAGGTTATGCATTCAAGGAGCATAGAGATAGGTCAGAAATACGGAATACCGATTTATGTGGGGTTATCCTGCAGCAATATTAAAGGGACCATTATAAAGGAGACGGAGGATATGAATATTGAAGAAAAACCAATTACAGGCTTAGCAACCTCAGACAGTGATTTATCAGTTACCATATCAAACCTGCCTCAGGATACTGATCTTATATCATCAATATTTCAGAATATTGCAGACAGAAAAATAAATGTGGATATGATCTGCAAGTCAACCTCTATTTTGGGATATACTCAGCTGTCTTTTACAGTTCCAAAAGCTGATTTAGAAGAGATAAAAGGAATAATTGGAAAGTATACAAGCAAAAAAAATATCTTTATAGATGAAGACATAACAAAATTCTCAGCTGTAGGAATAGGGATGAAAACCACATCCGGGGTAGCTGCAAAAATATTTAGGATATTCAGCCAAAATCGAATAGAAATAAAAATGATAACAACTTCAGAAATTAGAATAACTGTTGCTATAAAACGAAAAGATAAAGAAAAAGCAGTTAAACTTGTAGCTGAAGAATTTAATTTGTAGGTGATATTATGAAAATGTTTGGTTCTATGGAAATAATAGATAATAATCTGTACATCGGAGGGATATCTGCAAAAGAATTAACTGAAAAATTTGGAACACCTCTTTACGTATATGATGAAGCCCTTTTAATAGATAATATGAGAAGATATAAAGCTTCATTTAATCAGGGCATAAATGAAGTAGCATATGCCGGAAAAGCCTTTTTAACTATTGCTATGTGTCAGCTTCTTAAAGCAGAAGGAGTATCTTTAGATGTGGTTTCAGGAGGAGAACTCTACACTGCTTTAAAAAGCGGATTTCCTATGGATAAGGTATATTTCCATGGGAACAATAAAACAGAAGATGAAATAATAATGGGTATAGAGAATGGAGTAGGCAGGTTTGTAGTTGATAATTATTATGAGCTTCAGCTTATAAATAAATTTGCCATGGAAAAGGGAATAGTTCAGGATATTTTAATGAGAGTTTCTCCCGGAATTTCAGCCCATACTCATAAATATATTATGACCGGCCAGGTGGATTCAAAATTCGGATTTTCAATTTTCTCTGAGGATACCATAAAAGCAATTAAGGAAGCATCACAGCTTAAAAACATTAATTTTTGTGGAATTCACAGCCATATTGGATCTCAAATATTTGAAACGGAGCCATATCTTCAGGAAATAGAGGTGCTTTTATCTTACTGCAGCAGACTTTTAAATGGTTATGGAGTTCAAGTTCAGGAGCTGGATTTAGGCGGAGGATTTGGTATATATTATAAAGATGGAGATGAACCTAAAGAAATTGAGGATATATGCACTGCTATAATTAAACACAGTACTGAATTTTCAAAAGATCTAAATATTAAGCTTCCAAAGCTGATTATTGAACCTGGGAGAAGCATTGTGGGAAATGCAGGGACAACGCTTTATACAATAGGCTCAATAAAGGACATAGAAAATGTGAAAAAATATGTATCCGTTGACGGAGGCATGACCGATAATATAAGACCGGCGCTGTATGATGCAGAGTATGAATGTGCTATTGCTAATGGAGTAGAAGGAAGTAAACAGGAGCAGGTTACAATATCAGGCAAATGCTGTGAGTCTTCTGATATTCTTTTAGAACAGGTTAGTGTTCCAAAGGCTGAAAGCGGGGATATACTGGCTGTGCCTTCAACCGGAGCCTATGGATATTCCATGTCCTCTAACTATAATAAGATTAGGAAAGCTGCAGTAGTATTTGTTAAAGACGGTGAGGCGAAACTAGTCTGCAGAAGACAAAGCTACGAAGATTTAATTAAAAATGAGATTTCTCTATAGCGGATTATCCGCTATTTTTTTTGCCTATTTTTAATATTTATTTTTTTTTTGCAAATAATATATTGAGGATTGCATAATTTAACTTGTTTACAAGAATACGAGGCTAGCAACTGTTTCTAATAGCTTATAAAAAGTTATAAAATAGTGTTGGCTTTTATAACTATATAGTGTATTATTAATATTGAGGAGATGATTCAATGAAATATTATACTATAAACGAATTTTCAAAGATACTCAATGTATCAGCACAAACTTTAAGAAATTGGGATGATAAAATAAACTTAAACCGCATCATACATCTACAAATGGATATAGATATTATTCTCAAGAAC
>JBAXYJ010000051.1:0-13858 GCA_041670885.1 Clostridiaceae bacterium | reverse complement strand
TTCTCCTCTTTCTATTACTATAGGCCTGTATCCATTTTCAGCCAGCATAAGGGCGGAAAATAAACCAGCTGGACCCATTCCTACAATTATTGGCCTTTCCTTCATTTTTTCATTTCCGTGGGTTACTTTTCCATCCCACCTGTTTCCCTCTAAAATGATGTCATTGCTGCTTAGTTTTTTAACTAATTCTTTTTCATTTTCACAGTCTATTTCTACAGTATAGTTAAATTTTATATCTCTTTTTTTTCTGGCATCGACAGATTCTCTCAAAATTTTAAAATCTGAAATATTCTTTTCATCTATTTTTAATTTTTTTGCTGTCTTTTCCTTTAAGCATTCAATATCTTCCTCTATTCCAAGTATTATGTTATTTATTCTAATTGGCATAATTTCCTCCTAAGGTAAATTTAACTTAAGATATTCCTACCTTAAGTTAAATGAATTAAATTATTTTATTTTTTTGTTAAGTTTACCTTTATATTAAGTTCATCCTGATTAGGAGCAGTTACCCCATCAGGTAAATTTTCCAGGGTACAAGGTATTGTCTGTTCTCCTTCTCCCTTTGCCTTTGACATATCAAGAACAAGCTTTACATTATCTTTATTTATTTTATTTATTACACTTTCGAAACCCTGAAGAGTTATTTCCTTTGAAGTTATTACTGTATTATAAGTATATCCGCTGTCATTAATTACAGATATAGGAATACTGATTTTTTTGCTCAGCAGGCTGTCTGCTTTAATTGTAACTGTTACTGTTCCATCTGAGCCCACAAAATGAATATTATTTAATGATTTCAGCTTAACTTTTAATACTGCATTATTTGTCTTTACTTTGCTGAGATCAATAGGTTCTGTGTCAATTTCAGTTATATTAACACTATTTGATACATTAAATGCATATTTAACTTCTGCAGGATCTGAGGTAATGCTTACCAAATTAAGATTATTCCCAAGTTCTCCGGTGGTTTTAATATTCACCTTGGCTGTTTTAACTATATTTATAGGAACTGAAACATCAACATTTGAAGGTTTTATAGTTACATATTCATCACTTATGGATTCGCCATTTACTTCTTTTGCAGTCAGCGTTACCTTTTTATTTAAATCATAGGTAAAACTATCCAGCTTAACTGATGCCTCTGCATAGGATACTTTATCCACATAGGTGGCAGCTCCGGAAACTACAACGGAGTCAGGCTTAGCTACAGCAGAAAAATCTTCAAAGCCATCTTTAACCTTAGTACTTAGTGATACTTTTACCGGTACGGTTTTTTCTACCACATCATCTAAATATAAAGTTACATAAAGGTTATCCTTATTTAATATCTGTATATTATTTGGTGATGTCTTTAATATAACGGGAATCTTATTCTCTCCCTTTTTTAATGCATAATAGCTTAAATCTGCCACAACACTAAACTGATCCTTTTTTGAGGAGTATACCTCTGCCAAGGTTCCCTTAACTGACAAGGAAACTGTTAGGTCCTGATTTGGCAGAAGCGCCAAGTCAGATTCCTTAAGCCTATCATCATTGACCAGCGTTACCGGAACATTTTTAATAACATAATCCATGGATGGATTTTCTGTATTTGATATATAAAGCCATAATACAAATGCTGCTATAACACAAGTTATCTTGACAATAATTTCATTTTTCTTAGCCATTCAATCACCTGCTCTCTGTAAGTCTTCTTTTTATCCTGCCTCTTCTTCAGGATTCTTATTAAAATATCTTTAAGCTTATCTTTATCATAATTTCTAGTCAAACTCCCATTTACTGCTAGTGAAATAGTTCCTGTTTCTTCAGACACTACAATAACAATGCAGTCAGAATTTTCAGATATGCCCAGTGCCGCCCTATGTCTGGTACCCAGGCTTTTTGACAAGTCATCATGAGTTGTAAGAGGCAAAAAACATCCAGCTGCTGCAATCCTGTCATTTCTTATTATTACAGCCCCATCATGAAGAGGGGTATTAACAACAAATATATTTTCTAAAAGTGCGGAAGATATGGCAGCGTCTATTTTAGTACCTGTAGTTACTATTTCAGCAAGACCTGTTCTCTGCTCTATTACAATTAATGCTCCTGTTTTTAATTTTGATAAGTTTGATGCTGCATTTGATACTTCTCCCACAACAGAATCCATTTTTTCTTCATCATTTAATATATGAACTTCATTGAAGGTAACCCTTCCTAAATGCTCCAAAACTCTTCTTATCTCCGGCTGAAATATTATAACCATAGACAAAACGCCTATAGTCAGTGTATTACTTAATATCCAGTACAGCATATTAAGTCTTAAAAGGCTGCTGATAGGAATTAAAAGTACAAGCAGCAACATTCCTTTTAAAAGCTGTTCTGCCCTTGTTTCCCTCATTAGGTTATATGCTTTATAAAATAAATAGGATACTACTAAAATATCCAAAACCGAAAAAATATTTATGCTTTTAATTGTATTTATTACCATGGTTACTGTTTCCAAATAATTCACTCCTTACATTTCATCCATCAATAATAATTATACACCATAGTTTTTAATAGTAAAAATATTTTGTTGAAGAATTTTTATTAATTAGTTAAAATATATTTAAAATAGCTTTATATTCATTATTTAAAATTTTATAATATATTAAGGGGGGATTTCTTTGAGTAAAGTAAATAAAAAAATTTTGTTTCCCGCAATCATTATAGTAATGGCATTAGTACTTACCTATTTGATTTTTAAAATTTCCTATATGATTTTCATAAATAAATCATACAGCAGCTATGAAGGAACTATTAAAGCTTATGTTACAAAAATAGATAATATTAATGATATTAAATTTAAAGAGGAACTAAATACTAAAAATATCAGTTCTTTAGTTAAGACTTTGGACGAAAAAATATCCGGCCTTACAAAGATAAAAAGTCAGATTACCTCTTTAAATCCTTCAGATAAGTATAGGGAAGAGCAGGAAAGTCTTATAAATGGAATAGAAAGCAATATACTGATTTATAAGCAGACTGAGGGAATACTAAATAATCCCAAAGGTTCTGATTTGGATAATTCATCTAAATCCTTAGGAAATTACAGGGATAAAACAAAGACAAGCTACAATAAAGTTCTAAGCTTAAGCAAAATCAGTCTGCCTGACAGCTTATTAGCATTTATCGATAAAATTATTCAATTTTCTAATGAGAATTCCAGGATAAACAAAGATAATGAAATAAAATCATCTCAAATGGAAGATTTTATAAATAGTGTATCTGATGTAATAAACAGTTATATTAATTTAAAAAAGGATTTCTATACAGAAGCTTATAATACAAGAAATGCTAATGGAAATTTAGCAGATGTTATTGTTTCAATAAATAATAATAAAGTTAGTTTTAAAAATGTTAAATCCAGCTTTGCAAAAATATCTGTACCGGGAAGTGATGCAAACAACACCTATAACAGTTTGAAGGCTCTGCTGAGCTCTTATGACAGCTATCTTCAATCCATATCCTTTTCTGTCAGTACTGAAATTGCAAAGAAAGAAAACAGTGAAGATACTCTATCGGCCGGTGAAATTGATTCAATATATAAAGACTCAAAAACTGCTTATAGTTTAGTAAGTGAAAAATATAATGCTTTTGTTTCAAATCTTGAAAATTTAAAAAATAAAAAATAATAAAAAATTTGTATTAATTTTTAAATTAGTGGAATAATAGGATTAATCTAAAATAACAAGGAGTGAATCTTATGAAAAATATAAAGATTAATCCTTTTTATTTACTTATTACATTACTGATTATTATTGCAATGAAAGCAGATGTTTACGCATATTCTATAAATACCAGCAGCAGAGGTGATGAATCAAAGGATCTTTTTATCATTGACAGTGAAGCAGCTCAAGTATTTAAAAGCTTTAATATTTCAGAAAATGACATTTACCTGATGGCTCAGGTTGTATACTGCGAGAGCCGGGGTGAAGGTTTTGACGGAAAGGTAGCTGTAGCTTCTGTAATACTTAACAGACTTGTCAGCGATAGATTCCCTGATACAGTGGCTGAAGTAATTTTCCAGCCTAATGCATTTTCCTGTATTAATGATGGCAAAATAAATGTTAAGCCTGATAATGATTCCCTTGACGCAGTTTATACAGCTTTGTCAGGAGCAGACCCTACATCTGATTCAACATTTTTTTACAATCCTGCTATTGCAACTTCTGCTTGGACGAATAAAATAAATAAAAAGGATACAGTAAAAATAGGAAACCATATATTTTTCAAAACATAAAGGAAGCCAAAAGGCTTCCTATATTTTATCCAAATATGAAACAGCATTTAAGGCTGCTACCTGACCTTCACCCATAGACTTCATATACTGGTAAGGCTTTCCAGTGCAATCTCCTGCTGCAAATAATCCTTTAATATTAGTTTCCATCTTTCTGTTGACTAATATATGTCCATCCTCCATAATAAGGCCCGGAACCAGTTCCGCGGGAGATAGCGAATCCTTAAGTATAAATACTGCATCTACATCTATTCTCATATCCTTTAGTATTAATCCGGTTACATATCCTTCTCCAATTACTTCTACCGGATTTGAATTAACTATCTCTATTCCAGCCTTTAATCCCTTTGCTCTTTTATTTACAGGGATATAATAAAGCTTACCTGCTAACTCATTTACATAATTTGCATCTTCAATAGCTTCTTCATTTCCTCCGATAATTGCAACTCTTTTCCCCTTATATAGTGGAGCATCACAGGTAGCACAGTAGCCTACGCCTCTTCCTAAAAATTTTTCTTCACCCTTTATAGGCTTTTGATATTCCATGCCTGATGCAATAATTACGCTGCTGGCTTCATAGGTTATGTCATTTACCATTAAAGCAAAGTAATCACCCATTGCATAAACTGCATTAATTCTTTCCTTAGTTATGTTAATTTTCATGCTGTCCAAATGCTTTTTAAATTTTTCTTTAAGCTCTGATCCTGTACTATTATATAATCCAATGTAATTGTTTATCAAAGGTGCTTTTATAAGCTTTGCGCTTAAAATATCATTTCCAAAAAATATTATATTTTTATTTCTTATTTTTGCATTAACAGCGGCAGAGATCCCAGCGGGACCGCTGCCTACAATAGCTATGTCATATCTCATTTCTTCACCTATATATTTTTGTCTATGATCTGCTTAAATGCTTCCTTAGGTCTGAAACCAACTAATGTATCAACTACCTTGCCGTTCTTAAATATCATTATAGTTGGAATAGACGCTATTTTTAAAGAATTGGATATAACCGGATTTTGGTCTACATCTACCTTTGCAAACTTAACTTTATCTGCATATTCTTTAGAAAGTTCTTCTATAACAGGAGATACCATCTTGCAGGGTCCGCACCAGGTTGCCCAAAAATCTACCAGAACAGGCTTTTCTGATTTAATAACTTCATTTTCAAATGTTGAATCTAATACATGTATCATAAACATCATCCTCCTTGATACCCCTATAGGGTATAATCTATACTTTAATAATAGTTCTTTTTAGACAATAAGTCAATATAATTTTAACATATTAATAATTTTTATTCTTCCCAATATTACAATTAATATTATTTTTCATTTGAGATATAATATTATCAGGAGGACGCATATGAAAAATAAATTTTGCTTTTCATCATTTTTCAGTGACCTACGCTATAGAATATTAGATGATGACATAATGGCCTTGAGCTCTTATTTATCCTATGCCCTATTAATCTCCTTTTTCCCTTTTTTAATTTTTTTGCTAACTGTAATTGGCTTATTTCCAATAGGAGACGTCAGTGTTTTAGGGTACTTAAGCAGCGTACTTCCAAAATCAGTCTACGATTTTGTATATAAAATCATAAATGAAATACTTGAAACATCCAGCATTAATTTATTATCCTTTTCTGTATTAATTACATTATATACATCATCAAGAGGCTTCAGAGCAGTTATTAAGGGATTAAACAGAGCCTACGATGAAAGTGAAAAAAGATCAGTTATTAAAGTACAGCTTTTATCAATTTTGTTTACCCTGGGGATTATATTTATAATTCTTGTATCATTTTTTCTTCAGATATTTTCTCTTCAGCTTAAATTTATTCTTGAAAAGTATCTTAAATATACAAGGACAATAGAATATACATCAATTTTCAGCAGATATTTTTTACTCAGTATTTCACTTATATGTATATTTGCATTTATTTACAAATATACACCCAGCAGAAAGATAAGATGGTTTTCTGTACTGCCGGGAGCCTTATTTTCAACGATAAGCTGGGTTATATGCTCTTTAGGATTTTCATTTTATATTAATAATTTTTCAAATTACTCCAAACTATATGGCAGTATTGCAGCAATATTTATACTGCTTACCTGGCTTTTTATCAGTTCCGCCATAATTCTTATTGGTGGAGAGATAAATGCCGCCATATGTTTTGTTAAAGAAGGCAGAAATAAACCCAGATGTAAAAATTATTAAGCCCCGGTTGGGGCTTATTTTAATGTTATATTTAAATTATAATATTTTAATTTCTGAAAATCCGCGCCAGCAGATTATTTTTAGGGAATTGCATAATTCAAAAATTACCTTTTTCAACTTTAAAAAACGTTGGTGATTCGTTATTTTTAAGTTGAAAAATCAGCCATAAGGTAATTATACAATTCTCTTATTTTAATGTTATATTTTCCTGATACTCTTTTACGATGTTAGCATCTACGATCTGTTGAAGATTTAAAATATAGTGAAATTCGTCTCCCCTTTTTATACTTATTACCTGAGTATAGTCATCTTTAGTTTTATAAACCAGGGAAAGCTCTCTTGTATCCAAGTTAAAGTCATATACATTTCCTCCGCTGGCAGCACCGTATTCTCCTTTGCTGACCATGCCGTATGCATAGCCTATTATTGCAAGTATATGATTATTATTCCTCCAGGTTATTCCTTTTACTGTAAGCTGAGATGATTTATCATTAAGCTCTATTACATAGTATTCATTTTTAGTAAGATCCTGAAGAATAACCTTTGAGTATCCTTCTTCAATCATTTCTTCTCCTTTTCCGTATATTAAGGCCTTTTTCTTATTATCCGGAGATGTTACTGATTTAGTCACATTGTATGTCTCGTTTATCATCTTTACAGCTTCATCTTTAGAAATCTTATAGTAGTTAATTTGAATTCCCTGTTTTTCATCCTTTACAATAATGGCATTTTCTGTTTTATACTCCGGCGAAGCACCTGTGCTGTCTAACCTAGTACTGGTTTTTGCATTGCTTAGGGACAGACGTCCTAAATTTTTAATAAATGGTATACAGATGCAGACTGCCAGTAAAACAGCAGCTGTGGCCATGTATTTTTTCTTATCAGCTAAAATTTTATATTTAAATTTTTTAACAGGATTTTTTCTATATCTGTTTTTATTTATTTTTTTCATTATTTCATTTCTAACGGTCTTGTGTTCTAGCTGGTCTATACCAAAATACGCAGAAAAAGAAGTATTCATATTTTGTTCCAGAGTGTATACAGCTCTGCAGTCAGCGCATTTTTCCATATGCTTTTCTATGGCTTTTTCTATATCCTTTGGAAGCTTTCCTTTCTGGAAATCTTCCAGTTTATTATCAAAAATTCTGCAGTCCATTAATTACACCTCTCTTTCTCTTTATTAATTCCGCTAAATTCTTCTCTCATTTTATAAAATTTCCTTTTTACCGTGGACTCACTCAAATTCATTATTCTTGATATGTCAAGAAAAGTTAAGCCTTGAGAATATTTAAGAATAATTATCTGCCTGTCCGTGCTCTCTAGTGAATTAATAAATTTTTCTATATTATCCTTTGTTTCCTTATAAATAGTATAGTCATCAGGGCTTATATCCTTTGATATTATTTCATTTGAGTCCTCTATGTTTACCTCATATACTTTTCTATATTTTCTCACATAGTCAACTGTCTTATTTTTAGCAATCTGATATACCCAGTTTATAAACTTATATTCTTTTTTATAAAGATATAATTTATCATAAACGGTTATGAAGGTTTCCTGAGTTATATCCTCTGCCGCTTCCCTGTCTCTTATCATATTATAGATAAACTTAAATATAAGATTTTCATATTTATTTATAATTATATTGAAGGAATCTATATTTCCTTCCAAAACCTGGTCAACCAGCATTGTATCTGAATCCAACAGCCTCAGCTCCTTTCAATTATTTATACGGAAAACAAATATAATAGTTTGTTTTAAAAAAGGAAATTGCTTTATATTATGCAATTTCCTTAATTTCATGATACTGTCTCTTTAAATTCTTTAGTTTCTTTAATTTTATTAAACCCGCTGTTTGTTTTAGCAGCATTTTTTAAATCATTCTTTAATGAAATAGCTTGGCTTAAATTATCTATTGCTTCTTTCAAATTTCCTTCTCTTGAGTATATTATTGCCAGATTATAATAGCTATATGGATATATCTCCACATCTAATGTTTTTTTATACCAGGCTTTTGCTTCATCATACTTTCCTACTAAATCAAGGGAAAGGGCCTTATTAAATATAGCAAATCCATAATCACTTTTAATACTGAGAGCCTTGTCTATTAATTCTGCTCCCTGATTATATTTTTGGGTGTAGCAGAGACTGATTCCCTTCAATGTGATTGCCTTATAGCTATTTTTTTCAATATTTAATATTTCATCACAGCTTTTTATAGCAGTGCTGTATTTTTCAGCCTGATAATATTTAAGTGCCTGATTAAACATATCGTCTATTTTTTTATTTTTATCAGTTTCTGTTTTCTTAGCAGTTATTTCCTGCTGCAGCTTTTGATTTTCAGCCTTTTTTTCCTGTATCATTTTTTCATATTTTGCCTGGGTCTCTTTCATTTTTCTGTTATTATCTGTTCCTACATATATTAAAAGAGCTATACCAAGAATTATTAATATAGACATTATTAAATACTTTTGTTTCAGTGAAAGTTTATTGTATATCATCTTTTCCCCCCTTGAATTTTTTTAATTACGTCATAGCCTCTTGGCGAATTAAGAAAATTTATAGCAGCCTCCGGCAGCAGCTTAAAAGCTTCACTTATTTTATCTTCCTTTATTAATTTCCTTACGGAGGATGCTGAAACTATCGTCTCTCCAAGCTTTAGTCTTTCTATTATATGAAGCTTTACGCCAAATTTATTAAGCTCCTCCAAAAGGGCATTATTATACTGATTTGTAACGAAATCTAAAGGTTCCTGGCCTACATATCTGTCTTTTATATTAAATTTAGAGCAAAAGTATTTTCCAAAAATCCCTGCATCAATTTGTGCCTGGCTTAAAACCATTTCCTCTTTCTTTTTAAGAAAATATGTAGGAAAGGATGCACTGGAGATTATATACTCTCCTCCCGGAATTACAACAGCATTTTTAATATCCTTTACCCCTTCTTTAACTATTTCAAACCTGTCTTTAAATGAAAATACTGACCTGTCCTCCTGAACTATAAAAAGAAGCAGGGTTTTGCTTTTTTTAGAAGCCTCTTCAATAATATACCTGTGTCCCTTAGTATAGGGGTTGCAGTTTAATACTATTGCACTGTTCTCTCCGGATATATTAAAATCTTTTTTCATAGTATCTAATTTATCATCTATACTGTAAATTCCATTCTCAAGGAGAGAGGACAGCTCTCCCCTGTATAACAGCTTAAACCCTAATGAGGTAAATACATCCTCATTATTCTTTTTAGTAAACAGAAAATAATGAAATATTTCTTCTTCGCAAAGCTTATTAACAAGAGCTGTAAGCATAACAGATGTTATATTTTCTCCCTGAAGGCTTTTGTCTACTCCAAAGCATTTTAATATGTTTTTTGATTTTGAAGCTGAAGCCAATATTTTATCATCTTCTTTGTATACAACTGAATAATCAATATCCGCTTCAAACTTAATCCCCAGACTTTCTAAAAATATAGATATATTTTTTATTTCATTATCATCTTTTAAGTTTACCTCACTTAAGGTTATCACTAAAAATCAGTCCTCCTGATAACATCTATTACAGAACCGTCCCTGTACTCTGCAACACCGATTATTTTGTCATGGTTTTTTATTTCCTTAGGTTTACCGGTTAAGTTTTCTGCAATTTCTTTAAGGTCTTCTATTTTTACTAATTTAATATTTGATTTTAATTTTTCTATTAAATCCTGCCTTTTGGGATTAACAGATATCCCTCTTTCCGTTACCAGAATATCTATTGAGCTTCCAGGGGTCGTTACTGTAGTTACCCTGTCTTTTATAATAGGCAGCCTTCCCTTAATAAGGTTAGTTACTACAATTGAAAGTTTAGCACCATAGGCAGTGTCGCTGTGTCCTCCAGAGCCTCCCATTAAGACTCCATCAGAGCCTGTTGTTACATTTACATTATAATCTAAATCTATCTCAGTGGCCCCTAAAATCATAATATCAAGTTTATCAACTACAGAACCCTTGGTATTTGGGTTTCCATACATTGAAGCACTCATTCCCATGTGATTCTTATTTTCCTTATAGGATTTAACAGCTGCAGAATCAAAACACTGCACATCAAGTATATACTTAAACAGTCCTTCATTTAACATATCTACTATATAGGAGGTGGTTCCCCCTGAAGCAAAGGATCCTGTAACCTTCTCTTTAATCATTAAATCCTTAAGCTCTTTTGCAACTGCCAGGGATGTTCCGCCGGCACCCGTCTGAAAAGACATTCCGTCTTTTAACAGACCTGAATATTTTATAACCTTAACAGTTTCCTTTGCAATTTTTAGACCTATTGGATTTTTAGTTATCTTAGTAGTTCCGGATACTATTCCTGATGGGTCCCCGATTTCATCTATTTTTACTACGTAATCAACATAAATCTGGCTTATCTCTATAGGACATGCAGGATAAGGAACCAGGTTATCTGTTACTGCTACTACTTTTTCAGCATACATTGCATCTGATATAGTATAGCCTAAGGAACCACAGGCAGCTCTTCCATCTACCCCGTTTATATTTCCGAAATCATCACAGGCAGGTGCTCCAATAAATGCCATGTCTATTTTAAGATCTCCGCTTTCAATGGCTCTAGGTCTTCCTCCATGAGTCATCATTACAATAGGCTCCCTAAGTTTACCCTCTGATACTGCTCTTGCAACAGGACCGGATATGTAATTTGTTATAATTTTAGTGACTACTCCTTTTTCAATTAAATCCACCATAGGGGCATGAATGGGAAATATTGAGGAAGCTGCTACCTTTATATTTTGTATTCCTAATTTTTTTATTTCCTCCAAGACCTGGTTTAAAACATAATCCCCATTTCTTAGATGATGGTGAAATGATATTGTCATCCCATCTTTTATTCCACATTTTATCAGTGCTTCTCTTATGGAGGGAAGAACCTTGTCCCCATTATTTTTATTTTTAACAGTTTCTTTTATCTTATAAGTTTCAGAGATATGAGTTCCATATGGAGTTACTTTTCCATAGCCTTCTATATATTCCGGAAGCTCTCTTCCCAATATATTTTTCATCTCTATTCCTCCTTCAAAAGCCCTAATACTTTTGCAGTAGTTATTGTTTTTTTCGCTCTGTTTAATATTGGAGCATCTACCATTTTCCCATCTAATGAGAATACTCCCAGGCCTTTTGCTGCTGCCTTTTCATATTCTGTCATTATTCTTTTAGCTTTCTCTATTTCATCCAGGCTTGGAGAAAATATACTGTGTACTATTTCTATTCCCCGAGGATTTATAACAGCCTTTCCTGTCATTCCAATTTCTTTTGCATTTATTGTATCCTTCTTTAATCCTTCATAGTCATCTGTATCAGTAAAAGGAGTATCTACAGCACTTATTTTTAAAGCCTTAGCAGCAGCTACCACTCTGCACCTGGCATAGTATATCTCTTTTCCTTCCTTGGTCCTTTTAATCCCCATATCACAGGTTAAATCCTCTCCGCCTAATAGCACACCGTCAACTCTCTTTGATGCCGAAAGCGTTTCATAAATTCTTTCCAGACCTATTGAGGTTTCAATAAGAGGCATTATTTTTTTATCAGTTCCGGCTAATAATTTATCAGCAAGTTTAACTTCCTCTTCATCTGCTTTTGGAAGAAGAATGGTATCTATCTTAAGATATTTCATCTCTTCCAGGTCTTCAATCCCAAATTCAGTGTCCAGAGGATTAATTCTAACTACAGTTTCTACTCCTTTATAGGATAAAAATTTTAAAGCTTCCCTTACTAATATTCTGGCACTGTCTTTCTCATCTATGGATACTGCATCCTCTAAATCAAGGATAATTGAATCTGCTCCAAGTACATCTGCATTTATAAGCATTGCAGGGTTATTTCCCGGCATAAATAACATTGTTCTTCTTAGCTTTATCACAATATCACCTCTATTTTGCAGCCCTATTAAGTGCTGTTTCAACTCTTGCTCTTATCGTAAAATCAAGTGCTCCCTTATCCTGAGCTTTTACATAAATATTTTTAACATTATTAGTTTGCAGTGTTTCTTCTATAACTTCTCTAATTCTATCTCCAAACTGAGCCATTACCGGGCTTTCTATTTCAATCTTAATTCCCTGATTTGGAGCTATAACCACATAAATATCATTTGATTCAAAGGTTCCTGCCTTGCCAGTTTTAATAATATCCAATTTATTCACCTCTTCTGGATTTAAGATATTCCTCTCTTCCGATTTTATATAAATTATTTCCTTCTGAATCTATTACTACAACTGCCGGGAAGTCCTCCACATAAAGTTTTCTTATTGCCTCAGAGCCTAAATCCTCATAGGCTATTACCTCAGCTTTTTTTATTGATTTTCCAATTAAAGCTGCAGCTCCTCCTATTGCTCCGAAGTAAACTGCCTTATTCTTTATCATGGATTCAACTACTACTTCATCTCTTTTACCTTTTCCAATCATTCCTTTAAGGCCTAAATCCAGAAGCTTTGGAGTATATGCATCCATTCTGTAGCTGGTAGTAGGTCCTGCTGAGCCTATAACCATACCTTCCTTTTCAGGAGTTGGCCCTACATAATATATTATAGCATTATTAACATCTATTGGAAGTTTTTCACCTTTATCCAATAACTCAATTAATCTTTTATGAGCAGCATCTCTTGCGGTATATATATATCCGGTAATTAAAACCCTGTCTCCAGCCTTTAATTTGAGAACCGTCCCTGCAGTTAATGGCGTATTTATCTTTATTTCCATGATATACCCCCTATAAAATAATCTCTTTATGTCTTGTTGCGTGGCAGTTTATATTTACTGCTACAGGAAGTCCTGCAATATGGGTTGGGAAGGTTTCAATATTTACAGCCAGTGCTGTTGTCCTTCCCCCAAAGCCTGCAGGTCCGATTCCCAGGCTGTTTATCTTGGCTAGAAGCTCTTCTTCTAATTCCTTATAGTAGGGATCACTGTTTCTTATATCAAGGGGCCTTATAAGAGCTTTTTTCGATAGAAATGCTGCTCTGTCAAAGGTTCCTCCTATTCCAACTCCTACAACTATTGGTGGGCAGGGGTTAGGGCCTGCCAGTTCAACTGTCTCTATTATAAAGTCTTTAACTCCCTGAAGTCCATCTGAGGGCTTAAGCATTTTTATCCTGCTCATATTTTCAGAACCAAAGCCTTTTGGAGCGACAGTAATCTTAAGCTTATCACCCTTTACAATATTATAGTATATTACAGCCGGCGTATTATCCTTTGTATTTACCCTTCTTATGGGATCTTCTACTACAGATTTTCTCAAATAGCCAGTTTTATAGCCTATCCTTACGCCTCTATTTATAGCTTCTTCAATGTCTCCGTTTACATGAACATCTTGTCCTATTTCGATGAAAACAAGA
>JBAXYJ010000050.1:0-14317 GCA_041670885.1 Clostridiaceae bacterium | reverse complement strand
TTTTTATTATAGTGTTATGAACAAAAAATTAAATTTCCTTCGCTGCCTGATGTATATAAAAAGCTTCCTTTTTTTCGCTGAAGCTGTTGGATTTGATTATCAGGAAACATATTGAAAGGTTAAACGGATATCCATATTTCCAGTTGATTGGCTGCACTTCCGGAGAAGGAGTACTGAAGACTTACGGCAGGAAAATAATGAAAGTATCTGTTATTGCAAAGGCTGTGGGTCTTTCTGACACCAGTTATTACTGCTCCATATTTTAAAAAAAGAAGGCATCACACCTGGAGCCTTCAAGAAATTATATTAAAGAAAAATGGGGCGAAATTTATTTTTAGCAATATGTAATTTGTCTGTAAAAATTTTTTTATGTGCTTTTTTTATTTCAGTAAATACTTTAAACATTCCAGCGACTTTTCATTATCCTTTGCAGTAGCCGGAATTGCTATATAAAATTTTTCAGTACTCTTAACTACGGCTTTTATCTTTGTGCTTTTATCTAAACTTATAAAGTAATTATCTATAACTTTATATCCTTTAGAATTAAAACTGCTAAGTTTAGTTAAATCCACAAAAATCTGTTTATCCTTATAATCCTGATATACATCTTCAGGCATTATTACCAGGTCTGAAGTTCCTGCATTTAATGTAATCATAAATTTCTGAGTTTGTGTCATGTCAAGAGACAGCTTGCCATTAGTTAAAACTAATTGATAATCTACAAAGCCTGCTCTCTTTTTGCCTGGATTTCCACCTATCATAATCTTAGTTAAACCCTGTTCCAAGGTTTTCTCTTTAGCACTGTCCACGCTTCCTGCCATTAATGAAATATTAAACACATAATCCACCTTATTAATATAATCTGCAGTCAAATAAGTAAATATAATTATTCCAATCACAGCAAATATTATTATTCCTTTATAGTAATACCATATATGTTCTAGCTTATCTTTTTTTGATAAATCTTTAAAAGTTGTCATAATATCACCTTCCTGCATAAATACATTATACATAAAAAATTAATTATAACAAACAATATATATAGAGTTGACTATATACTTTATTTTTATTATAATAAATTCATAATACCCCATAGGGGTAAAGGAGGTAATAAAATGAAATTTTCAATGAGTGATGAAACGAAAGCTTCATTAAAAGAATCATTAAATAAAAAAGAAAAAGATGCAGTCAGAATATTTGTAGAAGGTTATGGCTGAAGCGGTCCAAGCTTTGGCGTTGCTTTGGATAAGCAAAATGATGATGATGATGTATTTGAGGCCGATGGATTTAACATCGTAGCTGAAAAAGAGATATCCTTTTTATTTGAGGATTCTTATATAAGAAGTATTAAGGGCCTGTTTGGAGATTCTTATAAAGTTTCCATAAACGGCAAAAGTGAAGATTCAGGCTGCAGCTGCAGCTAGACTAAAAAGCGTTAGATTTTCATCTAACGCTTTTTAAGTCCTCTTTTTCAAGTTTTGTCATTACATTAGTAAGCTCATTGATGCTGTTTGTAAGATTCTCCAGCTTTCCCTCAATCCTTACTAAAAGGTAAAGAGATACGGCTATGGGGAAGCCTACATTGCCAATCAAGTTTACCATATCCATAATATCATCTCCCATTTAGGAGATATGCATTTACTTTATGAATTTTCATCATAGTTATCAACTATTGTCTGAACAAATTTTTTAATAGCAGCAGCCTGAGCAAGAAGAGTCATTACCAGGAAAAATACCTCAACCCTGTTTTCATCCTTCTGTTCTAAGTTAAGGCCTTCCATTATGTTTTTTAGCTTTTCCTGATTAAAGTATTCGCTGCATATTACGTCAAAGCTTTCCTCCTGAATTGAAGAAAATATCTTATATGCTTTCTCCCAGGGTATTATATCATCACTTCTGTCATTTATATCGTTAAAGGCTAGTGTGAACACTTTTTTTATTTCTTCTGCGGTTAAAATAGGCCTCATATAGCTGAGCATAACAAGCTGTGCCAGATGAACCTTAGTGTAGCCTCTTTTCCTTCCATCCTCAGGTTTAGCAATAACTCCGCTTTTTACATAATTTTGAACAATATTATTGGTATAGGATTCTCCTTTGAATTTATCGTTAAGATAATCAATTACCTGGGATATAAAAAGGTCATACTGAGGCAGATCCTCATATGGAACTATTACATCTTTTGATATGTTTTTAGAATCTGAAATTATATGTTCTAAATCAAATTTACTATCCATAATGTCCTCCAATTCGAGAATAAAATATTTATATCTACATAATATAAGTATACCCTATTCTTATATTATAAGTTATTACATACCCTATTACAAGTTAAAGTTTATAAAATTTAACTTTTATCCAAGTTATGGTATAATCTCATTATCAAGGAATTGCATGATTATATTATATGCAGTGTCCTGATATAATACATATCACTTGGTATTTATGACCATCGATTAAGGAGGTATAATATGGAACAAAAATCTTTAGGCTCCTCATCAGGATTTACTCTTAATAAATCTGACTTCATTACAGAGTTAAATTCTAAAGCCTATTATATGACTCATACTAAAAGCGGGGCAAGGCTCCTATATATTAAAAACGATGATGACAACAAGGTATTTTCAATTGCTTTTAAGACTCCGCCAAAGGACAGTACCGGAACTCCTCACATCTTAGAGCACAGCGTTTTATGTGGGTCCAGGAAGTTTCCGGTTAAGGAGCCATTTGTTGAGCTGGCAAAGGGTTCTCTTAACACATTCTTAAATGCCATGACCTTTTCAGACAAAACCATGTATCCAATAGCCTCTAAAAACCAGAAGGATTTCAGAAACCTGATGGATGTTTATCTTGATGCAGTTTTCTTCCCTGACATATACAGATACAAAGAGATACTTATGCAGGAAGGCTGGCATTATGATATAGATGATAAGAATAAGGATATAACAATAAAGGGCGTAGTTTATAACGAGATGAAGGGCGCTTTTTCTTCACCTGAGTCACTTCTTATGAGTAAAAGCCAGGAAGTGCTGTTTCCTGATACACCTTATGGATTCGAGTCCGGCGGTGATCCAAAAGTTATTCCGGAACTTACATATGAAGGCTTTATCGATTTTCATAAGAAGTATTATCACCCTTCAAATTCTTTCATCTATTTATATGGAGACTTAGATATAGAAGATACTCTATCATTTATTGATAAGGAGTATTTGTCGAAATTTGATGAAATAAGTGTTGATTCAGATATAAATGAGCAGGCACCCTTCACCAAAATGGCGGAGGAAAAGGCATACTACCCAATTTCAAACAATGAAAAGGAACAGGATAAGACTTACCTTTCATTAAATTTTGCAGTTTCCAAGATTACAGACAGTGAAAAGTACCTGGCCTTTGACATATTAGAGAATATGCTTTTAGAAACTGAGGCTGCACCACTTAAAAATGCTTTAATTGATGCAAATATAGGAAAAGACGTATTTGGCTATTTTAACAACGAAATATATCAAAATGTAATTTCAATAATAGTTAAGAACGCAAATGAAAAAGACAAGGAAAAGTTTAAGGATATAGTATTTTCTACCCTTAAAAAGCTGGCAGATGAAGGAATAGATAAAAAACTTATTGAATCTTCCATTAATTCAAAGGAATTTATCTTAAGAGAAGCAGATGCAAGAAGCTACCCAAAGGGATTACTATATAATATAAAGGTTTTAGACAGTGCATTATTCTCAGGAGACCCTATTATTCACCTAACCTACGAGAAAGATCTGGCTGTTATTAAAAAGGCTATGGGCAGCAGATATTTTGAGGATCTAATAGAGAAATATATATTAAATAACAATCATTCAGCCCTGGTTACTATAGCTCCAAAGAAGGGACTTAATGAAGAAGTCGATAATGCTCTTAAGGCTAAGCTTAAAGTCTATAAGGAAAGCCTTAAGGAGGATGAAATTGAGGCTCTGGTAAAGAATACTATATCTCTAAGAGAAAGGCAGGAAAAGGAAGACAGCCAGGAAGATATAGAAAAGATTCCTCTTATTTCAATTGAGGATATAGAAAAAAATGAAGAAAAACTTAATTTTGTGGAAGATCAATTTGAGGATTCAAAGCTTTTGTATCATGAAACATTTACAGGAAAGATAGCCTATGTAAATTCTTATTTTGATACTACTTCAGTTCCTGAAGATAAGATTCCATATATTAACCTGGTATCTTACCTGTTAGGAAAGCTGAATACTTCAAAATATTGCTATATTGATTTATCCAATGAAATAAATATAAATACCGGAGGCATATATTTAAGCGCTGCGGGGTATTCTGATGTTTCCTCTGATAAGATATTCTACCCTAAGCTGATTGTTAAATCCAAATCATTAGATACAAAGCTTCCGGAGCTGATGAAGCTTTTAGGAGAGATAATAGAAGGAAGTGCTTTAGAAGACAAAGCAAGACTTAAGAACCTTATAGCCCAGGCTAAGTCTCAGGAGGAAATGGGTATATATAGCTACGGCCACCTGGTTGCCATGAACAGGACTTTGTCCTATTTCTCACCAGCTGCCAGGTATAATGAGATACTAAACGGCCTCAGCTATTACAAATTTATTTCAGATTTAGATGAAAATTTTGATAAAAATTTTGATGATATAGTCCATAATTTAAGAACTGCTGCTAAAAGTATATTTAATAAGAAGAACCTTCTCCTTTCAGTAACCTGTGATAAGGAAACCTATGAAAAGGTAAAGAAAACTCTTCCATCTTTCTACGACAGATTGGGTTCTTTGTCTCCAAGTCATATAGAATACAGTCTTAAGCCGGAGGGGAGAAATGAGGGGCTCCTTACACCGGGAAAGGTTCAGTATGTAGCAAAGGGCTTCAATTTCAAAAGACTTGGCTATGAATACAGCGGAAGCCTTCAGGTTCTTAAAACCATATTGTCTCTTAATTATTTATGGAACACTATCAGGGTTTTAGGGGGAGCTTACGGAAGCTTTGCTAATTTTAGAAGAAACGGAAGCTTAGTATTTGCATCCTACAGAGATCCTAACCTGAGAAAAACTCTAAAGGTGTATGATGAAACTTTCAGGTTTATAAAGAATTTTAACCCTAATGAAAGAGAAATGACCAAATATATTATAGGAACCATGTCCAATGTAGACTCTCCTCTCACACCATCTATGGAGGGAGAGAGAATATTAACAGATTATATAACAAACATGACCTATGATATGAGACAGCAGGAAAGGGGCCAGATATTAAAGACAAATATTAATGATATTAAGGCTGCTGCTGATATGGTTAAGGAAGCTATGGATGAGGAATATTTCTGTGTCCTGGGTTCTGAAGAAGAAATAAATGCAAATAAAGAATTGTTTAATGATTTAGTTTACGTATTCAGTTAAATTCCCAGCCCTGCCCAAGTTTTCTTGGAGCAGGGTTTTATTTTTAGTTATACTCATTGGAGATAATATTTCTACAAATTTCTACATAAAAGCAAGAATAACTGTGGATAACTTTATTTATCCACAGTTATTGAAATTTAATCCACACATTTTGTTGATAACTTAACCCTTTACTTTAGTAGGTTTGTCCTACTTATCGATTTTTTATCCACAGCAGCCACAATTTATGACTTATTATTTCGGTATATATCTGTTAATAAAATTAATTATAAACAAGCTCTTACCCACTAATTCCCACTTTTATTTTTAATTATTTCTTCTATTTCTTTAATTATATTATCTTCATTTAGCATAATAAGATATGCTAAGACAGCTGGTCCAAAAAATACTACTATTGCAGGATATTTTAAAAACAGGTAGAATATTATTCCTATCATAGCTATATCCGCAGCAGTTATATAGAACTTCTTAATGGAGTACAGGAATGACAGTTTTAAAACATCAATAGTCTTCATGCTGAATCTGGATATTATAGGGTAAGTATGTATTGTAATTAAGAATACAAGAAATATAACACCGTACCATAAGGATATTAAATATAGATTAGTCCCAAGTTTAGATAGAAAGCTGATATCAATTATAAGGAAATAAACCAAAGCTACCTGCAGTGCCCAAACTATAATTGACTGGATGAAACTTATTTTATATCCCTTAAAGAAGTCTTTTATTGTGGATATTTCTTTTTCCCTATATAGCTTGCCCATAGAATAGAGAAGGGCAGTAAAAGATGGCCCTATGGTAAGCAGCAACATAGGTGTCAGTATTCCAAAGTTTTTTAAATCATCCAGATTCCTAATAAAAAGAAGCAAAAAAATCGCTGGTATATTTAATAACAAAAACAGCATGCTAGACAGGCAAAACCACATAATATAGCTGGTTATAGTATAAATTTTAGATTCACCATAATTTTTAGTACTCATATCTTACTCCTTCCTTTTATAATATTTAGCGCCTGAAACTTATCTTTTACTTCTCCAAGATAAGTTTTCTCATTTATCAGATCTACAGCTTCTTTAATTTTTCTTCCCTCTAAGCCTTTGGCGGCGATTAAATCCACCGCAGAAATTACAGGATTTTGTATTATATCCTTATACCTAAGAAATTCTGCATAAAGATATTCTATAAAACTCTTATATAAAACAATCTCATCCTCAGGATCATAATACAGCCCGGTAGCATATACATCACAGAAAGATAATATTATTATATAAGGGGTAAAGTCTTGGTACTTTCTGAAAAATTTAAGATATTGCTTATTTGTATCCCTGCTTTTAAAAATAATAAGAGGTTCCATATGTCCTAAAACCAGATTACTTATGAATTTCTCAGCCTTCTTTGGAAATCCATAATCCTGAAGGAAACTAACTGCTATCTCCTCACCTTTTATTTGATGGTCATAAAAAGTTATTTTGTCACCTTTCTTATTATAACAGGTATACTTACCTATATCATGAATGAAAGCTGCAAGAGCCTGATAATATTTCAGAGAAAAAAACGAAATATTCTCTCTGAAAAGTCCTTCCGTATCAATGTTTAGTTCTATTTCCCCCTTCATAAAGCACCTGAAGGTTTTATAAGTTGTTATCATATGAGTTAAAGCATCCTCCACATGATATTTACATTTTCCTATGGTTTTATTTTCTTTGGAGTAGGGAATTATATACTCAAGTACTCCGAGTTTATCCATAACAGAAAAACATACTCCATCTGTGTCCTCTTCTATTATCTTCATAAATTCCATAAATTTTCTTTCTTTTTTAGACTCTTTTATTTTACAGGCGAATTCCTTGAAGCTGTCTTTAGTGTTATTATCTAATGTAAAACCATACTTTAAAATGAATCTTATCCCTCTTAATATTCTTACCGGGTCTTCTTTTATCCTATCTTTATCATTTGTCCTAAGAATCTTATTTTCTATGTCAGCTATACCTTTTTCAGTGTCTATAATTTTATCATCCTGCAGAGACAAAGCAATGCTGTTTATTGAAAAATCTCTTTTCATTAAATCCTCATAAATACTTTTTCCTCTTATTATTGTAATATCAATTAACGAATTATTGTAATTAGCCCTATATATTTTGTCTGAATCGCTAAGCAGGAAAAATCTTATGCCTTTTTCTTCCAGCATTTTTATAAGCTCTTCTATTTTATCAGATACAGCAATATCTATGTCCTTTGATTTTTCTTTTAAATAACTATCCCTTAAATACCCTCCTACTATAAATCCTTCAATATTTATTTTTATTAAAGCTTCTTTGATTATATTTATAATATCCATAATTACCTCTTGTATCTATTTTATTATTCTTTTATATTATTTAGCAAAGATTATTTTTTATTCCCTTTTCGACAATTTAATGTGTAAATACATATTATTACTATTTTTTAAATTTAACATTAATGTTGATTAAAGCTCATACTTCCTATTATTTGTCTATAATGAATATAATCTACATTTAGTTTGTAAAATTGTAATAAATATTGTTGACATTTCAATATTATGGTAGTATATTTATATTATAAATTCATATTTCGACTTAATTAACTTAATTTAAAAAAAATCATAAATTAATGTTGAAATTTGTTCTATATGTATTTTAATGTATGTAGAATTATGTCGAATAAATATATTAAGGAGGTATCTTATGAAATCAACAGGTGTTGTTAGAAAAGTAGACGAGTTAGGAAGAATTGTTATTCCAATCGAATTAAGAAGGACTCTTGACATAGCAGAGAAGGACGCTTTAGAAATTTATGTAGAAGGCGAACATATCATTTTAAAGAAGTATGAACCAGCTTGTATCTTCTGTGGAAACGCAAGAGATGTAATAAACTACAAAGGAAAAAATATCTGCAAGAGTTGTCTTGCTGAAATTAAAAACGACAAGTAAAACTTGTGATGAACAAAAGAAGAGAATCGGTTAGCCGATTCTTTTTTTTGCTAATTTTTATAACTATTCCATCTGACTTTCGTATAAAATATCATAGAGAAAATTTAATAATCGCTTTCATCATAAAATAATAATGAGATTTCCAAAATATATATAAATTTTCGGGGTTAATATGAAAAAATTTTTTAAATTTATTTTAATAGCATTAATTATATTTTGTACTTTATTTGGTATTTTTCCTGAATCTTTTAAAAACAGTATAGGATTTATTTTACATAATATAAAGAAGACTAATGTGGAAGAAAAATATTCTTCTGTGGACAGGAGCAAAAATGGTATTCCTGATTGCATCGATTTAGTAAATACCGCAAGAAAAGAAGCTGAAAACAAAACTAAATATAAAGATGGTTATTACCAGGGAGGATACCCAAAAGATGGTGAGGGAGTATGTACCGATGTTATATGGAGAGCATTTTTAGGAATAAACATAAATATTAAAGATCTGGTAGATAATGATATTAAGAAAAATGAAGGAAGTTATAATAGTGCTCAAAGTAAGCCTGATCCTAATATAGATTTTAGAAGAGTTTCAAATTTAGATATATTTTTCAAAAGAAATGCTGTAAGCTTGACTACAAAGCTTGTCTTAGGAGATGAAGGTAACTTAGCAAATTGGCAGCCGGGAGACATAGTTGTTATTCTTAAGCCTTATCAGCATATAGCAATAGTATCTGATAAAAGAGCTAGAGACGGTGTCCCTTATATTATTCATAATACTTATCCAAATGCAAAAGAGAGCTGCAGTTTGGAATACATGAAGGATATTATAGCAGGTCACTACAGATGGAAATATTAAATTTAATAAGCTGCCACAATTGTGACAGCTTATTATTATTTATCTAACTCTTCTTGCTGTATAGTAATCACTTCTAAATGCCGGTGAAATTCTTACAACAGCTCCAGTATATGGAGCTTCAATCATTAATCCGTCACCTATATAAATTCCTACATGATAAACATTTCTTGAAGACCCAAAGAATACAAGATCTCCAGCCTGTAGACTTCCTCTTGGAATATATTGTCCAACATTAACCTGATAATATGTAGTTCTTGGCAGGCTTACTCCAAAATGAGCATATACATATACAACTAGACCGGAGCAGTCAAATGCCTGTGCCTTTCCTACAAATTGCTCCTGGAAGGTGGAGTAATGTCCTCCCGGCTGATTTTTAGCCCAATCCAGCAAACTTCTGGTTAGGACTTGTCCCGTTGCTCCCCATACATATGGGCATCCAAGGTACTTATATGCAAACTCTACTACACCGCCTACATTTCCTGCGCTCCCATTATCATTACCTCTGGAAGTATCTGAACGTTTTTTAGCTGCTGCTGCTGCTGCTGCTTCAGCTTTAATCAATGCTTCAATTTTAGCCTTTGTTGCATTTATCTGTCCTGCATATTGAGCCCGCTGAGCTTCCAATGCTGCTTTCTTTGCATTTAAAGCATTAAGCCCCTGCTGCTGAGTTTTCTTTTTTGCTGTAACCTCTGCCTTATCCTTCTGTAAATCAGATTTCAGCTTAACTAATTCTACTTTTTCCTTTTCTAATGCTTTTTTCTTAATTTCAATATTTTCCCTGCTGTTATTCAATTCTTCAATGGTCTCTTTATCATATGAAACTAGTTTTTTTACGAATTCCATTCTAGACAGAAAATCAGAAAAACCATCAGAATCTAACATATAAGATAAATATGAGTCATTTCCGTTTATGTACATAGCCCTGACTCTAGTATCGAGTAGTTCCTGCTTATCTTCAATTTCTTTTATAAGCTTGTCTATCTCTTTTTGAGCATTTATTATATCTTTTTCTTTAGAGCTTACTTTAGAATTAGCAGCTGAAATTTTACTATTTAAGACTGATACCTGGCTGTTTAGGTTCTGTACTATCCCTTCCAGCTTCTCGATATCTCCCTGGCTGTCATCTATATTATCATCAACATTATTATACTGGCTTTGCTGATCCTGAAGTTTCGATTTTTGATCAGATATAGGATTTGCATATGCAGATACAGAAAATGTTAATATAAGACAAAAAACCAGAATAGAAGAAAATACCTTTTTTTTCACTATATCACCTCCAAAAATAAAATTTCATTCAATTATAACATTAAAGTTTAAACATTGTAATATGAAAGCACTATCCAAATTATGGGCAAGACTTTTAATACATTCTTCTTGCTGTTAAATAATCACTTCTATATGAAAGAATAGAATACTTTATTACGTCACCTGTCTGCGGTGCATGAATATAAGTATCATTTCCACAATATATGGCCACATGATGAACAGTTGCATTGGAACTTCCAAAGAATATTACATCTCCAGGCTGAAGCTGGTTTCTAGGTACATATGTACCGTGATATATTTGAGAATAAGTAGTAGGTCTCTGCCCGGGATAATCTCTTAGATTAATTCCAAAATGGTCAAAAACATAAGTAACAAAACCTGAACAGTCAAAACTATTTGGGCCATTTGCTCCCCATACATATCGTATCCCTAAAAAATTAGAAGCATATGATACTATATCCATTCCAGTTTTTAGCACTCCTCTTGAAGGAGTGGTGTTTTGCATAGCTCTTATTAAATCTTCAATTTTCTTTGTTGATTCTGCTATTTTTTTCTTATAATCTGCCTTATTTTCCTCAAGATCGCTCTGTTTCGCCTGAAGGCTGTCCAAATTATTTTGCTGAGCTTTCTTTTTTGCTGAAATCTCAGCTTTAGCTTTTTCTAAGTCTGATTTTAAGGCGACTAAATCTGATTTTTCCTTTTCCAGAACTTTTTTCTTATCTTCAATCTTTTCTCTGCTGTTATTTAAATCTTCAATTATTCCTTTATCAAAGGTTACAATCTTTTTAACAAATTCCATTCTGGAAATTAAATCAGAAAAGCCTTTTGAATCTAAAAGGAAAGATAAATATGAATCATTTCCGTTTATGTACATAGCTCTTACTCTTGTATCGAGAAGCTGCTGTTTTTCATCTATTTCCTTAACAAGCTTGTCTATCTCTTCCTGAGTATTTGCTATATCCTTTTCTTTAGAGCTTATTTTAGTATTAGCCTCTGAAATTTCCCCTGATAATACAGATATATCATTATCCATTTTTTCAACTATCTGTTCCAGTTTATCAATACTTAACTGGTTTGAATCTATATTACCATCAATGCTATTATACTGATTTTGCTGCTCCTGAAGCTTAGCTCTTTCATCTGATATAGGATCTGCATATACTGTCACAGAAAACGCTAATATAAGACAAAAAGCCAGAATTGATGAAATTGCCTTTTTCTTCACCACATCACCCCCAAAGGTAAAAATCCAACTTTATTATAACACTAAAGTTTTAATTACTAAAGGTTTTAATAGCTTTTTTAATTAATTTATAAATTAATTCATTACAATATATGAATCAGTAATTTGCAATAAAAAATAAGGCACAATTATAAATCTATAGAATATTTGTACACTTCATTTTTCGATAGTCTTCTATCCTGAGCCACCTTTTTAATAGCTTCCTTCTTAGTGAATCCTTCATTTATATACTGTTTTATATGATTCTCTATTGTAATATCCTCCCAGACTTTTTTTTCTTCTTTTTCTATTTCTTCCTCATCTTTCCCTTGAATAACGAGAACAAACTCACCTTTTGGCGTATTTTCCGAAAAGTATTTAATTATGTTTTCAACAGTATCCCTTACTATTTCTTCATGCAGCTTTGTAAGCTCTCTGCAGACTGCAATATTTCTGTTGCCTAGCCCTTCTTTTATACTCTCTAAGGTTTTTATTAATCTATGGGGAGCTTCATAGAAAATAATAGTCTCGGTCCTATCCTTAATGCCTTTAAGCACCTTATCCCTTCCCCCTGTATCTCTTGGAAGAAAACCTTTGAAAATAAAGTCCCTAGCTGGCAAAGAAGACGCTATAAGGCCGCAAAGGGCTGCGTTTGCTCCGGGAAGCACCTCAAATTTCAGAGCATTTTTTATAAGGTTACCTATTAAAACATATCCTGGATCAGATATTATAGGCATACCCGCATCTGAAATAAGGGCTATATTTTCTCCAGCTTTCAGCCTTTCAATTATCTGGGCGCACTTTGCCACCTCATTAAATTTATGGTAGCTGATAAGAGGCTTCCTTATTTCATAATGATTTAAAAGCTTAAGGCTGTGTCTTGTATCTTCACAGGCTATTAAATCCACAGAATTTAGAATCTCCAAAGCTCTTAGTGTTATGTCTTTCAGGTTTCCTATAGGTGTAGGAACCAGGTATAATGTTCCGTTTATTTTATTCTCTTCCATATATCTTATTTATCTCCTTTGAGTATTCCCCATTTTCATAAACATAAAGAGGTGGAAGGATTTTAAGGAATTTGCCTCCGTAATTTTGTGCCTCAATTAGTATAATATTAGGAGCCTTATGAATATCGGGATGAACAAATCTTACTCTTTTCGGCTCAATTTTATATTTTCTTAAAGTTTCAAATATGTCTGCCATCCTTTCCGGCCTATGAACCATAAACAATTTCCCATTATCCTTAAGGAGTATTTTACAAGCTTTAATTACATCGTCTAAACTGCATTCTATTTCAAACCGGGCAATTCTTTCTTTTTCATTTAGGCTTAGAAGGGAACTGTCTGCTTCCTTGTAAGGAGGGTTTACGGTAACTGCATTGAATTTTCCCATTTCTTCCAGCAATTTAAGGTTTTTCAAATCCCCTTTTATAAATTCCACCTTGCCATTCAAAGAATTTAGAGAGGAGGATCTTCTGGCCATCTCAACAAGTTCCTCCTGGATTTCAAGTCCAATAACTTTTTCTATATCTCTTTTACCGGCTATTATAAATGGGACAATTCCAGTCCCGCTGCATAAATCTATAACCTTATCTCCCTTTTTAATTTCTGCAAAATTACCAAGGAGAACTGCATCTACTCCAAATCTGAAGCCTTCCTTTTTCTGAATTATTCTATAATCCTTTATTCCCAAATTATCAATAGTTTCATTATTTAAAAGCATATCCAAACTCCTTAAAATTTATAAACCAGGAAACTGTATAATTAATTTCCATCCTGCAAGTTTTATATTCCTCTACTTATTATATACTATGTGATTTTAAGTAACAAATGTTTAACATCAGGTGCAATAAAAAGACCCGCCTTTGCGAGTCTTAAAATTCTTTATTCTTAATCAGCTTGTATCTCATAATTGTCTCTTGCCCTGCCTTTACCAAATCACCAATATTCATCTGAAGAAACTCAATTTCATCAGGCTTAGTAATTAAAACCGGAACAACCAGGCAGCAGCCCTTTCCCTCTATAAATTTCCTGTCCAGCTTAAGTATTGTATCTCCAGGCTTTACGGTATCGCCCATTCCTTTTACATTTTTAAAGCCCTCCCCGTGGAGATTTAAAGTATCAGTTCCAATATGTACAAGAACCTGAATGCCATTAGCTGTAGTAATAACAAATGCATGATTAGTCTTAAACATAAATGAAATTTTGCCTCCTACCGGTGCAACAACGGTATCTCCTGTTGATACTATGGCAACTCCGTCTCCTGCTAATCTCTGGGAAAAAACCAGATCATCAACCTCTGAAAGATCAATAACTTTTCCATCAATTGGTGCTATAACCTGAATGTTCTTTTTTAATAAGTCCAAAATAACCCCTCCAAAAATAAAGGAAAAATTGCATGAGCTATATGCTCATGCAATAAATATTCTAAAATGAATTATATATCACCCCATGCATACTGTCAATCACATTAACATAAAAGTGTCAAATTTTCTCAATATGCTAAATTGAAATTTTAAATTCCACCCCTCACATGGTTTATAGAGGAACTTACCTTTACAAATGGTAAGGTGGATTTTATCTTTACAGATTTAATGCTATTCTTATTTTGTGATGCTGGTATA
>JBAXYJ010000049.1:0-14326 GCA_041670885.1 Clostridiaceae bacterium | reverse complement strand
TTTCATGACCATTATTCTGTCAGCAATATCCAGATTTTCAAAGTCATGTTCCACCATAACTATTGTTTTCCCCAAGTTTTTAAGCTCACATATCATTTCTTTGATAATTCTTTTGCCTTCGAAATCAATTTGAGACATAACTTCATCAAAAATAAGAATTTCTGTGCCAAGGCTCAGAACTGATGCAAGTGCAATAAGCTGCTTCTGTCCGCCTGATAAAATATCAGGAGACCCAAATCTGTATTTTTCCATACGAACTTGTTTTAAAGCATCACCAATTCTCTTTCCTATCTCATTGCGTTCTATACAAAGATTTTCAGGTCCAAAAGCAATTTCATCTTCAACTATTGGTGAAAAGAGCTGTGTATCAGGATCTTGAAATACTATACCCACCTGGGTAGCTATACCGGGTAATGTCATTTCAGAGGTTAAAGTTCCATTGATAAGTACCTTTCCCTTATAATCTCCCTGAAAAACATATGGAATGATGCCGCACATACAATAGCATAAAGTAGTCTTACCACAGCCGCTTAATCCAACCAGTGCAACTATTTCTCCTTTTTTAACCTTTAAATTAGCTCCCCTTAAAATATTTGTTTTATTTCCCTGATATCCAAACTGCAAATCACAAACTTCAAGAGGAAAGGTCATTTCAGCTCAACCTCCGAAACAAACTTACACCATCTTTGACTGAAAGAATCATTTTTGATTATAACTTCAAAGGGACCGCTTCCACCATCTTTCTTGGTACCCAGAGGTTTCCCATCCATTTCATATGCCAAATAAACATTGTCATCCACATTCACCTCATCAATAGTCAATACAGTTGCATACCCATCAGCAGCAGTTACGATTACCTGGCTCTTCCCATCAAGTTTTATATTTAAAGCTTCAAACACTTTTTTAAGCGGAACACCCGTATAAGTATGCTTAACTGCCTTTTTCCCATTTGCCTTTAAATTCGCAGAAAAGCTTGATTTAGCAAGGGTTTTAACAAAGTTCATATCCTTTTTGGCAACTTCGCTGCCATTTGACTTAAATGAAATAGTAGCATTATCCTGGCTTTCTTTTTTAGCTTCAATATTGCCTCTATTTAAATAAGCACTAACTCCAACGATAATAGCAAGTCCTATTATAATAAGCGTTACAATTTTTTTCATAATAATTACTTACCCCCTTTTGTAATCAAATACGGAACAATCATATCCTCGTAAACAAAACTTCCATGCTCTCCCTTTTCTTTGACTGAATGCATTCCATGGTCTGACGTAATAATAACCTCTCCATGCCAATTTGATACAATATCTTTAATGTATGCATCAACTTGTTTTGCTGCCTGAGTGGTATTTTTACCTAAAGGCCCGTAGGAATGTCCTGCATCATCGATACTGTGGAAATGTACAAAAATAAAGTTTTTCTTTTCATTAATTGCATTTAATGCAGATTTATATATTTCATCATCAAAGGAACCATTAGAATTTTTATCAGTATTTAAAACAATGTCTCCCTTTGTATCAAGTATCTTTATATTGCCTTCAATAAGAACTCCCTTTTCCCCAATTTTATTTACATAGTCAAATATTGTGGATACTTTTAATTCCCGCTGAGATCTTGAATACACTCCATTTTCCTGGGGACTTTTACCGGTAATCACCGCCGCTAAGCCGGTATTTGTCACCGGTATAAACTCAGTTGATGCCCTGGCAGCTATAGGCAGTGATTTTAAATATGGTACTGAATTTGTTTCCATGAATTTTTCATATTGGTTATAGCCAAACCCATCCGTAAGAATTACCATCACATTCTCACCATTTTCCAAAAAATGCTGGGCATCATAATATGCATCCATATTACTTCCCTGGGGAGCGTCAACCAATATACCTTTTATATTTACAACACGTTCTTTGCTATCGTGATAAACATAATCTATGGTATTTCCCATGACCTCTAAATAACCATCACCACTATCCGTCCCATATGCTCCATCCTGACCCATTGCAATAATTCCGGATCCGGTATCAGCCAGATCTTTTAACTTAATATACTGATGAAGTGTATATATGGTATCTTCAAAAACCTTGCCGTCATGATTGACTGAAGCTTTTCCTTCGAAATTCTTTCTTAGTAATACCTGCTTCATAAATAATTGTCCGGGAGTAAAACTAACAATATTTTTTTTGGAATTTATAATATTTATCCCAAAATTCTGGGCAGGAGTATTTGAAGCTATGACAATCTTTATTATCCTTTTGATATTACTGCTTACAGGATGGTTTTTGTTAATACATTCCCATCCATTAGCAGAAGTATATGCTATATAACATTTCTCCAGATTGTTACCCTGTATTTCTGCTGTCAGTCCATCATCCCCAACAATGAATATATTGTTATTTTTAGCCCAAGGCTCAGATTTTTTTATTATATCCTTCAATAAAATCACTTTTGTACTTTTATTATTATACATAACACTTGTAGTATCAAAGCCTTTCATTGATTTTACTGACTGAGGTTTTGACACGTCACCTGTGATATTTAATGCAGGGATATATGCTTCCGACTTCTTATATCTGTTCATTAATATTACGGTCGTAACTTCCATTGTAATAATTAATGCTATTATTAAACATACCCATTTTAACTTCCGTTTCATTTGAATGTCCTCCTTATGCGCTGATGCCTCCAATATTAAGCTTTTCGAAACGTTTTATAATGCTGTAGGCAATTATTCCTCCTAAACCACCGGAGAGTGCTGCACTGCTAATGCAAAGAATAAGTGGTATTAGAGGAAGTCTGAAAAATACAAGATTTACAAGAAATGTTCCTGTAATATTTGCTATAATACCTGCACCCAGACAACATCCAATACAACATCCATTATGCCTGATTAGTTTGAAAAACAAATCAACTGCAATCCCAGGCAAAATATAAGTAATAAAACTCATGATTCCATGGGTTCCAAATATTCCTGTAGAAACAACCATTATTGCCTGAACTATAGAAATAAGGGTGGCTGTCCCTGTCTTTTTCACAAGCCCGGCACCCAAAACAATAAACATCATATAAATTCCGCCTGTAATGGCACCCCCCGGTATATACAAAGGCCCTGTAATAATTTGAGCCAGAGGCACCAATACAGGTTTAACTGCTATCCCTAAAGAAGCCATCATTGCTATAATTATTAGTTGAAATAAGGAAAACCCTGATAAAAATTTTTTCATCTAAGCTATCTCTCTCTTTTATTTTTAATAATAGTAGGTATATTTACTTTACAGCCTCAATTGATAAGACATCCTTTAATTTCTTATTTGAGTAATCTGCTACAGCAATACCTTTGGAATTAAGATAAAAACTTACCTTGGTAATATCAGAACTGCTAATCACGGTTTTAGTTCCATCAAGTGAAGTAATTTGATACTTTTGAGCTTGTACCAATTTGGATTGTTTTATAATATCATCTAGTGTCATAATCTTTTTATTATCACTATTATTTTCCCCGTATTTTTCCAACCCTTTATTCAAGGAGAAAAATAAATTTCCTCCGTTAGAGAAAAATACCATACCCTTCACATACATACCAACGTGCAAATCAGGTGAAATAAATATCGGAGCATCTTCTCCATTAAACTTAGTAAATGCAGATGCAAATGTTGTTTTCTGTTCATTTCTTACCAAACCATCAAAGGCATTTATAATGACGTTATCATCGTTTACATTGGTTGAAAATTTATCTAAAAGATCTTTATTTTTTACCGCTTTATCTTTACTCTTATAATAATTATAATCTTGCTGCGGTATAGTTTTAATTGCTGTGTCAAGGAATATAACCTTACTAATATCAACTTTTTTAATACTATTTAATAACTCAACCTTGGAAAGCTTTGAGGCCCAATACATAGCTCTTTCATCAGGAATTATAATCCTGATAGGCTCCCAGTTATCTGTCAAAGGCTTACCATTGATTTCATAGGCAAAAATAATATCCCTGCTTTTTAAAATCTCTGGGGTTACTTCTATTGAATAACCATCTGATGCAGTAAATCTTACACCTGAAAAACCTTTCTGAGATTTGCCATATTTTTTCAAAATATCTTCAAATAGTGCACCCTTTACTGAATAGTTGGTTTTTTTCCCAGCTGAATCCACTGCTATGACATCTTTTTCAACAGGCTTAAATGTTTTGATATCATTAACAGTAATTGTCTTATTGCTGCCATCAAGTCCTGCAATTATTATTTTCTCAGAATTAGACTTGGACACATTATTAGTTGTTGTATTAGTTGCTTTGTTTGAACATCCTACCAAAAAAATAATTACTGTAATACTGGCTAAAATTACTCCCAAATATTTATTTTTTTTGAACATAGAATTTTTACCCCCCCAAATTTTAATATTAAAATAGATTTCATTTATGCTATAAAAATAATTATGGACTTAATCTCAAAAAAAAAGCGCCTCACATGGAGACGCAATAAAACATACCTAATGAATTATCTCCTTTCCAAACTGGGAGGCATAAACGTTTCCACTTATACCCTATCGGATTTAAATCCATATATACATCAGAAATATCTTTAGGATTTAAAACTCGGAGCTATATTATATTTTTTATTTAAATTTTAATAATAAAACAGATTCCATTTATGCTGTAAAAATAGTATGGATTAACCTGAAAACTATGTTTTATTTTACATCATTTATCTAATTATGTCAATGTAAATGTTGGTAATTTAAATACATATTCTAACATAGTCATTTGTTTGAATAATACCATATATTACAGAGCTCTCTTTCAAATCTTAATAATTATTTAATATTAAGATCCTTTTATTCTATTAGTATTCTTTTACATTTAATAGTAATTCTCTTTATAAACATTTTATTTCCATTAAATACTAAAACCGTAACCAGGTTCATATCATAACACATCTTTAATTGGATTTTTGAGTCTATTTCTCTAACTCTTAGTTTCTTTATGATTATGTATGCTATTTTGAGTGAAGGTTTATTGCTTTCCGCCTTTATTTGTAACCCAATTTGCAAAGGCATTTTTATCATACATTTACTCTTATGCTGTTTTCAGCTTTCTAAATTCCTCAGTTTTACTAATCTCATCAAAGTTACCTCTCTGAACAATTTTCCCGCTGTCCAGTAGAAGCACTTCATCAAATTTATTTAAATCATCAGATAATTTATGAGTTACCATAATTATGGTCTTTCCATCCATACTAAGAAGGGCATTTTCCAGCATTTCGGTTGTCTTCACATCTGTGGCTGCAAAAGGCTCATCCATAAGACAAATTTCTGTATCTGCAGTAAGCATTCTTATAATCCCTAAAACCTGTTTCTCACCGCCGCTTAGCTGCTGGGAATTCTTTTGTGATTTTATAACATCAACAATCTTCAATTTTAAATTATCAGTAACCTTATTTACATTAGTCTCTGTATATGAAGAAAACACTGTGGCATTATTCATAAAATCATCAGAAAATATATGTTCGCTTTGATTAATACAATACATAATGCCAGCTGTATCTATAGAATTTATATCTTCTCCATCAATTTTAATGCTGCCGGAAACTGGAACTATGTATGACATAAGCATGCTGATTAAAGTGGATTTCCCTGATCCGCTGTGACCGATTATTGCATACTTTTTTCCTTTTTCAAACCTGCAGTTAATGTCTTTCACATTGAAATTATTGTATTCAAAATTTATATCATCAAATACAATGTCACTTTTAAACTTCATCAAAGCTTTCAATTTAGTATCCGGTACTTTATTCAGATAAGAAAGCACCTTTTCCTTTGTATGCTTCAGTGAACTTACAGAGTTAAAGTCATACATCATGTCATTGATAGGTTCAATAAAGCTGTTGATATAACCAAAGGCAGCCACACAGGTGCCTACTGTAATTTCATGATTTAACAGTAGAACAGCTGCTAAGATAAAGGCAGCTGCGGAGACGATATTTAAACTGAGATACTCAAGAGACATGGACAGAGCTTTAAATTTTCCATACTTAAATCTCATATCTTTTGTGCTCTTTAATATTTTTTCATGCTCCCTATTGATGCTTTTTCTTGTTCTGCTTTGGATAACCTTAAAGCCTTCAAGAAAATCCTTAATTTTTGAAACATAAACACCCATCTGGTTTAAATATGTATTCCTCTTTTCAGCCAATGGCTTTGAAGTAAGTTTTGGAATTATTATTGTAATAACAGATCCTAAAAGTATTACTGCTGAAATTCTAAAATCTACATTTATAAACAGGAAGATGCCAAAAATTATGACTTTATTAGCAGCCTGTATTATATCTATGAGCGGTGTTAAATAGTCCTGATCAAGGGCGGTTATGTCATTTCCCTGAATTGAAATATACTCTCCCACATCCTTTGCTGAAAATTCCTGATAGTTATAGCTGAATATTGATTTGAAAAAGTCCCTTTTTATTGACTGTTCAAAATTCAAAGTAGCCTTCCAGGAAAAAATATTGGATAAATAATTAAAGATCACAGCGCATAATAAACTTGCTCCATACAGTATTATGATGATAAAGAAAGAATTCATTTTTATTTCTTTTCCTGTTAGTAAGTCAAGTAACTGTTTTTGCAGTGCCGGTATGGCGGCAGATGATACTGCCATTATCCCATCGCACAATATTCTCATAAAAATAAAGAACTTTATTTCATAAAAATACTTTTTCATAATCATTTCCCCTTAGTTCATACCAGCCATTTTCTTCAATCTTTCTATCTCTCTTTTATAAAAATCAACAGTCTCGCCTTCTGTAATTTTCCAGTCACTTTTTAGAAGTACAATAATTTCATCCATTTTTTGTATTGCCTTGTCATATTTCTCCTGTATTTCATATATGTGATAAATTGCTTCTAATGAATCCCAATATTTTGGCTTTGCCTGCAGCTCATAACCTTTTAAATAATATTTTACCGCTTCATCATATCTGCAAATTCTTACCATGCAGTCTCCTCTTGAAAACCAGGCAGCCCATTCATATGGATACAGCTTTATCATCTGATCCCAAAGCTCCAGCGCCTTAGGCAGATTGCACTCTTCCTTGTATATCATGCCGCCATATAACTGATACAGATAACCCGGATGGATTTTATTCATATTTTCCAAAGAAATTCTTGCCTCGCTGCATCTGCCATCTGAAATAAGAGAATCCATAAGCCATAAATAACCCTGCCAGTAATTGGGGTTATTTTTTACAAAATTCTTATAATAATCTATAAGTTTGTGGTGATTGAAACCATTCCAGTCACAATTCACTCCATTTTCTGCTTCCCTAAGTGCACAGTGATTATCTTTATTATCAGGAGCCAGTACCAGTGCATCCCTGGCATAGTCAGCAGCAACTTCATGGTGTTCATCTGCACGGTGGTTATGCAGCTTAGATAATAATGTAAGGCATTCCGATTTTTTGCTTTTGTCATTAAGTTTATCTTTGAGAAACTGCTCAGCATAGCTGAAGTCATCTTTTGCTATAAACCTTTCACTATAAATCATATTTTCAATCCGCTTTAAATGAGTATCATCAGTTAATGCAAACAGCTCATCAATTGTAACTCCTAAAATAACAGATAAATCGGGCAGCACCTGTATATCCGGCATTGTTACATTGTTTTCCCACTTTGAAACTGCCTGGGAGGATATATTCAGCTTTTCTGCAAGTTCTTCCTGAGTCATTCTTTTTTGCAGACGTAATGTTTTTACTTTTTTTCCTATCTCAATATTCATTAAAAATTACCTCTTATTTTTATCAGTTTAACCATTACTTTTATTTTAATATATTATTAAATATTCTCAATAACCGGTTGGTTAAACTAATTCACCTGGCTGTTACATTTTAGATAAAATCAGATTTTTCTATGATGCAGAATAAAATTCTTCTTATAAGAATCACATATAATCAATATGGCTAAAACCAAAATACATAACAAGATCTTTATCAGTACAATTTTAAAATCATCCATTATGCTCGATAAAATCATTGTATTAAACAATCCATGCATTATAGCACAGGCAAATACAGATTCAGATTTACTGCGGATATAAGTGATAATCAAAGATATGAAAAACATCTGAACAAAATTAATGACTGCTCCGCTCAGAGGACTTTCCGGATACTTGTACCATATAGAAATAGGAGTATGCCATAATGCCCATATAATTCCTGTTAAAATTGATGATTTTAAAATGCCTAAAGTCTGCAGTTCATTGAATAAAAAACCTCTCCATGCCAGTTCTTCTATTAGTGCTGAGACAGCTGCAATAGTCAGTCCAATTATTATATTTATATAAAATTCTCTATATGAAAAAAGTGTGCCTTCAAATCGTTTAATGCTGATTAAATTAATAATTAGTGCCATTATTATTGGTATAAGTATTGAGTACAAAAACCAGACATTAAGCTTAAACGGAATACCCAGGGACCCTTTTAATTCTTCTCTAAAAATTAGTTTCTGCACAATAATAACTGAAATAATGGGGAAAGTCATTGATAATCCTATTAAACCTTTTGAAAACGGATTTCTATTTCCGCCATTTATCTGAAGTACTATAAAAAATAAAATTGTGATTATATATGTAAGTATTACAAAATATGATACCTTTTTACTCTGCCTGGGCACTTTCAACACCTCTTCTTAAGTTTAATTGCTATTTTTCATATTCAAAAGTTACAATGCTCTCCGGATAAACGGGTATGCTTTTTAACCTGTCCTGAAAGAAGGTTGGATAAACCTTATACTGCCTTAAGTTTTCAATTGGAAGCCAGCACATATTTTCCCTGACACCCTGGGTGAAGCTGTTTGAATTCAGTTTTTTAGTACCTCTGGATTTCATCAGGTAATAAAATGTAACTTCGTGAAAGGGCAGCCCTGCTTCTAAAACATCATCCTTAAAGAAATTTTCATGGATGAAGGCCAGGTGATCTATTTCGTAAACACAGCCTGTCTCCTCTATAACTTCTCTTTTTACAGCATCTTCAGCAGTTTCATGGAGATGTACTCCTCCCCCAACTGAGTAGTAATAAGGCTCCAGTTCATTATTTGCCATAAGTACGCAGCCATCTTCAATAATAATCGCAGCTGCCCGGTAGCGAAATTGCCCTTCCCCATTATTAAAACAGCAATCCATATATTTTACCTCATAAAAATTCATTATTCTGCTTCTATTAAATAAATCTATAACAAATTATACCATATTTTATAAACAGTATTTGTTAAAATAAACATATAAAAAAGCCTATACCTTAAAGATATAAGCTGAAGTTGCTAAATAAATTATTTAGGCTAATTATCTTATTTTACTTTTTATCTATATTTAAATACTCTTTGGCTAAAATAATTAATCCTATTACAAAAAGTATTAATCCTATAATAAATGGCTCTCTTAAAGAAAGACGGTTTACAAAATCTTGTGATCCAAAAATGGCAGACCAAAGCGTAAAGCCACCCCACTTTGTCATTCCGAGTACATAGAAAGAAGCTGTAATTATTAAGCTTAAATCGATTATTACTCCTGTAATCATAATAACCAAACCAATTATTATCCTTTTCATAAAATAATTTTCCTCTTCTATTTAATTATATTTTAAGTAATAAAATACAGGTTGATTGTAATACTAATCTATATTAAAATATTCATTAAGCTTATTAATTTTATTTAAATACTGTTCCTCTGTGAAATAGCCCATCACTTTCAATTCATTCAGAACCCCGGCATATTTTTGGTACTTTTCATTATCTGTATCTTTCTTTAGAGCGCCTTTATTCTGATATAATTTTATTACTTCTTCCAGTTCATCGTTGTTTAATATTTCTATATCCCGTAACTTAACTAATCCAAAATCCTCGTCTTGCTTAATTTCTTCCTCCTGTTTTTTGATTAATGGTTTAATTGCTAACCTGACAGAAAAATAAATAATAACGAATAACCAAATTGACCAAATTATTGCTAAGCCTATTTCCATTTTTCTCCCTCCATAATAAACATTACTCAATATATTATTAATCCATATATAATTAATTATACCATCTATTGGTACAATATGTTAATAAAAAAGCCTATATCTTAAGTACTAATAAATAAGATACAGGCTTCGTAATTTTAAATAATATATGTCTTTAATTAAATAATAAAAAGATTAGGAAACACCATGTATTAATGTCTAATTGAAGTGCTTTACTTTTGCGTAAATAACAGGTCCAGCGAAGGTACATGCTAATAGAACATAAATGCCAATTCCTCCAAAAATCAATTCAAAATTCTTGTTTCCGATACCGATAAGTATATAATTCAGAGCCAGCATGGTACTCCAGATAATCCCCCGTCTTATAGCATCTGCTTTACTTTTTGTCTTGAGACGCCTCGCGAAAACAAATGTTGTAATAGCCGCCGGCAATGCAGTTAACAACAATTCCCGGTTTATAAATTTCGCCCATACTTCATTGGTAAATTGCTGCGCCGGTTCCCCAAACGGAATTGTGACAATAAATTCTAAAATAGTTATTACAATTATAATTAATAAACCAAATAAAGCATCTTTTATTATTCTTTTCATAAGGAATTCCTCTCCTTCTAATAAAATAATTATAATTTATTATATCCGTCTATTACGTCCAACGTCAATTAACGTCAATTAATGTATTTCTCCAAGAAAATAAATTTGTAATATCAGTTAATGATTTCATTTAATCCCCTTAATTTATCTTAGATGTAAATACAAATGTTTCGTTAAAGAATATTATGACATAACAGTTAATACAGATTATGCTCATTATTTTGCCCAGTGAATTAATAATATTATTCTATAGCTTTTAAATGTTGAAGATGGATTCCTATGTGACCTACACCAAGCACAATCACTGATACACTAAGCCAAATAACCTTTCCATAAATACTTAATAATAGAAATGCCAAGACCGGCAGGCTGGCACCTGCTACAGGGAAGATACAAAAACTGCCATAGAAGCTCTTTAATGTATGTTCACCTTTAAAATATCGTATCCAGTTCATCTCGTACAAAAGCATAAGAACAAAGGAAATAACAAGCCAAATACTCCATAAATTAAAGGACCCAATATTAAAATCACTGAAAGCCAACGCAGCACAGGTTACGCAAACTTGTCCAACCCGCTCAAAAATGAGCAGTATCTTATTTTCTCTTATAACAATACTTTCATAACCCTCCGGTTTATTTTTAGTCCATATAATGTTTGGTATAAATAACATCAATAAATAAATAAAACCTACATATGAAAATCCTAAATGTCCCATCATCTGACTCAACTCCTTATCTTATAAATTTGCTTTTTTACATCACTACACCTAAGCTTCATTTACCTTTTCTTAAATCTTTACCATTTATTAAGGCCTGATTGAAGTGCTTTACCTTTCCGTAAATAACAGGTCTTTCCGGGAGGGTGCTCCATCCCCTTTAACAAATAACAATTGTTTAGATATCTTGAAAATAAGATTGATACAAAATATGAGAAGATTACGAAACATTATTATATAAGTTTTTAATTTTTTTTAACATAAAATCAGCAAAATCAACTAACCTTTTGGGTTGTATATCAAATATATTATTTATATCACTGTATGTATTTAGAGCAGCCTGAATTATATCTCTATATTGTGTTGGAAGACTGATGTTCGCCCATTCTCCTCCCTCTTTTTTTGAGCATATATTCCCATCTTTTAAAAAACATAGAACCCTGCACAAATTTAATACATAGTAAATTGGGTTATTTATAATTTCCTCTTTTGAAGAACTAATATCATCCTTTATAGATTCAATATAGTACTTTTTAGGAACTGCTTGAAACACCTCATCTATAGGCTTTCCAATCAGGCATGCTCCCCTTTCTCTTAATATCGTTATGTGAGCAGCCAAATCAGGGTCTCCAAAACCGCCACAGATGTAATCTGACTGATTTACATATCTGTCCTTATGAACCTCTGAATAATGTAGTATAAATTGTGTTGGATACCTGAAGTTTTTTGCATCATTTTCTAATAGAACACTCAGTTCGAAACCTTTTTTAGGGCCATTCTCTGATAACTTGAGCAGAATATCAATTAACTCTCTCATCTCATTAAAATTGAGTTTCTCCTTAACAACTACCAAAAAGTCTATATCACTTGAATATGGATTAAAACAACCCATTGCCAACGAGCCATGAAGATATATACCTATAAGGTTTTCTTTCAAAATTGTGTGATAAGAAAGTACTATCTTATCTAAAATTTGTTGTACTGGTAACATTATTGCTTCCACCTCTCATTAGTGAGTGTTATTTTACTATTGTTTAATAATTATTGTTTAATAATTATTGTTTAATAATCGTGGATTTACAATTGATGAATTTCTGAATTATATTCCAAAAATTCCCGGATATATTCAAATGCACTTTTTTCAGATTAACAGGAGTTACCAATTTAAATTCAGTCATGCTTTCACCCTCTTAGAACCAATGTATACCTTTCTCAATCATTAATAAAAAGACTATGAAGAAGAATAAAAAGAATAACACAGGCACCTATAATTAATGATAAATAAACTGAAACGGAGCGTTCTTTCTTCTTTTTTACAGCTAATATGCTTAAGATAAATGCAATAATTTCTGTTGGAGCCGCAACAGCGAGAGTTATATCCCATAGGTGGCCTTCGTCAAATGTTACCAGTCCAAATGACATAAAAGTCAAAAAAACTGTAATCATTAAGACAAAAAATACAGTTAACCCTGCTGACCATTTACCCAAAGAAGTTCTGGGCAGAAACTGAGTCTTAATATTCATCATCTCCTATTTTAATCAGCCGGCTATAAAACCTGCCTGATTTGCTTCCATAGTACGTTCAATATATTATACATTAATCCAGATATAATGCCTTTCTTCAGTTACTTTTTCTATAACGCCATTATTTTTCAAGGCAACTTTTATTGATCTTTCATTGTAATTCCTTATGGTAAGCAAAATTCTATCAATATTCAGCTTTCTTGCTTCATCTATCAGCAGCTTCATCAGTAAATTACCGTATTCCCTGCCCCGCTTTGAAGGTCTGATGCTGTAGCCTGCATTACCGCCTTCCTTATAAAGGTGATCAACAAGGGAGTGCCTTAGCTTCCCTATTCCCACTGGCCTGCCATCTATGTAGAGCCAGAAGATGCTTTGTTTTACCCTGCCCTCCGGAAGTCCTATGCCTTTATAAATTTCATCACTTCTTTTGAGCCAGCTTTTATATTCTTTAAAGGATTTCCCGCCGGCACCATTTATAAATCCATTTTCATCTTTAGGTATTTCATTTAACATTTCATAAATATCATTTCCATCATCTATTGATAATTGTTTCAATTCATAAATCATTTTTTACACCTTCTTCAATTTCAGCTGCTGCACAGCCCTGTTTATCAAATTCCATAACATATTCCTTGAATTGTGAACCGCATCTCATCATTTCTCCCATAACCCTGTCTATACCATTTTCAGAATTAATCCAGTTATTCTTATTGATACCCTGTGCTTCTGCCGGACAGATTATAAGTTTTGTATCCGGGTATGCCCACTGATAATACATAAAGCACCGCCTTGCATGAAAGCTCTTACAGCAGATAATTGCTTTATTAATATGCAGTCCAAGCCTATCTGTTACCTTCCTGGACTTAAAAGCATTTTCATATGTATTTTCAGCATAATCTTCCTTTAAAATTGCCTTTTCATCTACACCATTTTTTAAGAGCACATCCTTTAAAAATTCCCACTCTGTAGCATAATTAGCAGTGTATCTATCTGCTTTTGACAAGGGGCCCGGGAAAAACCCCCGTTTAACACTATATTTCCCTGAAGGCAGAATTAATGGTGCATAATTATCCTTCCAAACCCCGGCTGCCTTTTCTGCCTGTTCTGCATAAGAACCTCCGGGCATAAAGATTATATCTGCTTTTTCAGGCTTATCCTCAAGGAAAATAAAATCAGTTATATCAGTTATTGCTTTCATATCAAACCTCTCAAACTTACTTCAGATTATATTCCATCTGTATTTCATCTTCTTCTATTTCTCCATTATGATTAAAACCCAGGTCAGAGTATAAATTACGTGCTGCTTCATTAAAATAATTATCCATTTCCACACCCCCAATTTTATATCTATACCTTTATGTATTCATTTTTTGTTAGACTATAAAAAAGTTCTGTTAAAATTCTATTTCCTAATGCCTTAACTGTTTTGCTGCGATTAAATTTATAATCAAATCCGCACTTTTCAATTACTCTTTTAGACCTCTCATTAAAATCGTAATG
>JBAXYJ010000048.1:0-14326 GCA_041670885.1 Clostridiaceae bacterium | reverse complement strand
CGGATTAAGGCTCTATGACATGGCTGTAAGACTTAAAATATCCGGTCTTGATACCGATAAGTTTAAAATAGCAGAAACCTACGAAAAACTCCTGGAAGAAATAAAAGAATGTGAAACAGAAAAAGTATATGTACTTACAACATATACTGCTATGCTGAGTCTAAGAAAGTTCTTGCTTAAAAAGGGATACATTAAAAATATCTGGTAGGAGGTTATTATGGAGTTAAATATCTGTCATCTTTATCCTGATCTTTTAAATGTTTATGGTGATATAGGAAATATTCTTATATTAAAATACAGGGCAGAAAAAAGAGGAATAAAGGTTAATATAGTTAACGTGTCCATGGGCGACAGGTTTGACAAAGAAAAATACGACATAGTATTTTTCGGAGGGGGCCAGGATTATGAACAATCCATAGTTGCCCAGGATTTAAAAAAGAACAAGGAAAACAGCATAAAGGAGTATATAGAGTCCGGCAGGGTTTTTCTTTCCATATGCGGAGGCTATCAGCTTCTTGGAAAGTACTATACCACACCGGAAGGAGAAAAGCTGGAGGGACTAAACATACTTAATATTTATACTGAAGGCGGCAAAAAAAGATTTATAGGGAACACTATAATTAAAAATGAAGAATCAGGAGAAACCTATGTAGGCTTTGAAAATCATTCAGGGAGGACTTATATAGGAAGCTTAAGACCTCTTGGAAAAGTAATTGAAGGCTATGGCAACAATGGTGAGGACGGTTATGAAGGCTGTATATATAAAAACACCTACTGCACATATTTCCATGGCTCTCTTCTTTCCAAAAACCCTGAACTTGCTGACAGGCTGATTAAATCTGCACTTTCAAATAAATATGAAAATGTGGAGCTTACTCCTTTAAAGGATGATTATGAAAATAAGGCAAAGGAATTTATAATAAACAGAAAAAAATAGGAGCCAGGCTCCTATTTTTTAATATCCGTTTATATGTGTTTTATGAAAATCCCAGGCAGTCTTTATTATAGTTTCTAAGGAATCATATTTTGGTTTCCATCCTAATTCCTTCTTAATAAGATCAGAAGATGCAATAAGCACTGCCGGGTCTCCAACTCTTCTTGGAGCCATTTCTCTTTTTATTTTAATACCTGTAACTTCTTCAACCTTATCTATTACCTCTTTTACAGAAAATCCTAATCCATTTCCCAGATTATATATTCTGCTGTCCCCGCCATCTTTTAATCTGTCAAGTGATAAAAGATGGGCTGAGGCTAAGTCAGATACATGAACATAATCTCGGATGCAGGTTCCGTCTTTTGTTGGATAATCATCACCAAATATCATTATCTTATCTCTTATGCCTAATGCCACTTGAATTATTATTGGTATAAGGTGGCTTTCCGGCCTGTGGTCTTCTCCAATTTTCCCGCTGATATGAGCTCCTGCTGCATTAAAATATCTGAGCGCAGTATACTTTAAGCCATAAGCATTGTCACACCATTTAAGCATCTTTTCAACCATAAGCTTAGACTCACCATATGGATTTGTTGGAAGATTCTTATCTCCCTCAACTATTGGGATGCTCTCAGGCTCCCCATAGGTTGCTGCAGTAGATGAAAATACAATTCTTTTAACATTATAATCTCTAAGTGCCTTAAGAAGGCAAATAGTGCTGTATACATTATTTTCAAAATATTTCAAAGGCTCTGCTACACTTTCACCAACTAAAGAATCAGCTGCAAAATCAATAACTTCATCTATTTCATTTTCAGTAAATACTTTATCTATTATACTTCTGTCTCTTAAATCTCCCTGATAAAATTTACCTCCAAGAAGAGCCTCCTTATGACCTTTCTGAAGATTATCAAGAACAACTACTTGTTTATTATTTTCCAGCAGGTGAGCTACCATATGACTTCCTATATAGCCTGCTCCGCCGCATACTAATGTTGCCATAATTTTTCCTCCTTATATAGAAAACATTTTCTATATATTATATCACGAAATTTTATTTTATAAAGATTTTGCCATAACTATTTCATTGTTGTTAATTTTAACTAAAACTGTATCACCTTTGGTTACCTCACCTTTTAGAATCATCTTCGCAAGTTTTGTTTCCAAGGTGTTTTCTATATAAGACTTCAGAGGCCTTGCACCATAAAGCGGGTCATAGCCTTCCTCTGCCATATAAATTTTTGCTTCTTTATCTATTTTAAGCTTAATTTCTCTTTCTTCCAATCTCTTTTCAATGTCATGAATAAATATATCTATGATATTTTCAATTTCATTTATGGTCAGAGGCTTAAACATTATAATATCATCAATCCTGTTTAAAAACTCAGGTCTGAAGCTTCTTTTCATAATTTCCATTACTTTAATTTTTATATCATCATCAATTTTTTCATTGTTTTTATTTTGAAGCAGGATATCTGAGCCTATATTTGATGTCATAATGATTATTGTGTTTTTAAAATCTATTGTGTTCCCTTTATTGTCTGTCAATCTTCCTTCATCAAGTATTTGAAGAAATATATTAAATACATCGCTGTGAGCTTTTTCTATTTCATCAAAAAGTATAACGCTGTATGGCTTTCTTCTTACCTTTTCAGTAAGCTGTCCCCCTTCTTCATATCCTACATATCCCGGAGGCGCCCCTATTAGTCTTGAGACAGAGTATTTCTCCATGTATTCTGACATATCTATTCTTATTATATTATCCTCAGAATCAAATAAAGTTTCTGTGAGAGTCTTTGCCAGCTGGGTCTTTCCTACACCGGTTGGTCCTAAAAATATAAATGACCCTATAGGCTTTTTAGGATCCTTAAGACCTGCTCTGGCTCTGAGTACTGCATTTGATACTAACTCTACTGCTTCATTTTGTCCTATTACTCTCTTTTTCAATTCATCAGACAGTCTTAGAAGCTTTTGTCTTTCTCCTTCTATTAACTTACTTACCGGGATATTAGTCCAGTTTGATAGAACGAAGGAAATTTCATTTTCGGTTACTTCTTCCTTTAAAAGTGCCCCTTCTTCATTGTTTAACTTACTTTCACTCTCTTTAAGCTTTTCAGTAAGCTGCGGAATTATTCCATACTTTATCTGGGCTACCTTATCCAGGTCATACTCTCTCTCGAATTTTTCCAAATCTGCCTTTTTATCATCTAATTCTTTTTTTATTTTTCTAACCTTTACAATATCTTCTTTTTCTTTTTCGTATTTTAGCGTCAGAAGCTTGTCCTTTTCATTTAAATCCTCTAGTTCTTCTTCTGCTGCTTTTAATCTATTTATGGATTTTTCATCTTTTTCCCGCTGAAGAGCATTTTTTTCTATCTTAAGATTAAATATTTTCCTTCTGATATCATCCAGCTCAGCAGGAAGTGAGTCTATCTCTGTTCTTATCATAGAGCAGGCTTCATCAATTAAATCTATTGCTTTATCAGGAAGGAATCTGTCTCCTATGTACCTGTCTGAAAGTTTGGCAGCCGCGACTATAGCAGAGTCATGAATTCTTATTCCATGATATATTTCAAATTTTTCTTTAAGACCTCTTAGAATTGTTATGGTATCTGGAACTGTTGGCTCATCTACTGTTACAGGCTGGAATCTTCTCTCTAATGCCTTATCCTTTTCAATATATTTTCTATACTCATCAAAGGTGGTCGCTCCAATTGTCTTAAGCTCTCCCCGTGCTAAAAGAGGCTTTATCATATTGCCTGCATCCATAGATCCTTCTGTTTTTCCTGCTCCTACTATATTATGAATTTCATCTATAAAAAGAATAATTTTGCCTTTGCTCCCTGTTACTTCTTTTAAAACTGCCTTAAGCCTTTCTTCAAATTCTCCTCTATATTTTGCACCGGCTATTAAGGAACCCATATCTAGAGAAAATATAATTTTGTTCTTTAATCCTTCTGGCACATCTCCTTTAATTATTCTTTGAGCTAAGCCTTCTACTATTGCGGTTTTACCCACACCAGGCTCTCCTATAAGCACCGGATTATTTTTCGTCCTTCTTGATAATATCCTGATTACTCTTCTGATTTCCTCATCCCGTCCTATAACCGGGTCCAGTTTATTTTTCTTTCCTTCCTCAATTAAATTTACTCCATATTTTAAAAGTGCTTCATAGGTTCCTTCCGGATCCTCAGAATCTACTCTCTGATTTCCTCTTATCTTAAATAATATATTCAGAACATTTTCCTGATTAATAGAATACTTAGTTAAAAGCCCTTTAAGCTTTGAATCTTCAATATTTATTATGCCAAGAAGTACATGTTCCACAGATATATAGGAATCTTTGAATTTGTTCATCCACTCTTCTGCTTTAATAAATATTTTTTCTATATTTCTTGAAGCAAATACGCTGTTTTCAGAAGAAATATCACCCATTACCTTGGGCATACTATTTAATATTAGTTCAGATTCCCTGTTTAATGAATCTAAGTTTATATCCATTTTTTGAAATATTTTAGGTATAAGCCCATCAATGTCCCTAAGCAGAGCAATAAACAGGTGAATAGTTTCTACCTGCTGCGAGTTATATGAAACAGCTAGTCCATGAGCTTCATTTAAAGCTAATGAAACTTTTTTTGTTATCTTATCTGCATTCATTTAAAACACCTCCGTTAAAGTTTACCTTTTAGTTTAAGGGCTAAATTAAAATAATTAATTGAGTCCTGATATTTTTTGCTGTCATGATACATTTTACCAATAAGCAAATATCTGTCATAGATATCTTTAGTTGATCCGGCTTTTTCCAAAGAGTCTAAAGATAAATTCATGTAAAGCTCTTTACTATCTATATCCCCTTTTTCTCCTAAAATAATGGCTTTATAAAAATATGCCTTTTCGATATAATAATCATCATTTAAGTATATAGCATTGTTAATGGTTTCTTCTATGATTTTTTCTGCTTCATTATATAGGCCATTATTAATAAATAGGCTTAACAGTTTTATAGAAAAAGCAGCAAATCCTTTTTTATCATCTTTATTATATACATTATAGCCTTTAGTTAATATTTTTAATCCTTCTTCTCTGCTTTTGAACTTCATCATAATCATACCAAAGTTAATAGGCCCAGTTATAGTACTAAAGCCATTTATAAAATAATCAAAAGCTTTATTTTTATACTTTTCATATTTTTCTTTACTTCTTTCATAGTACAAAATAGCTAAAAGGCTGTATATTTCCCCTTTGCATTCCAGGCAGTTTTCTATTGCTGCTATACTTTCCAGTTCACCTATCGTATCTATAAATTCCGATTCCTTATTCAGCATGAAATATGCCATTACTGTATAATAACAAGCCTTATAATATATGCTGCAATTCTTCTTATTGTCCACATTGTTTTTTACATTTATAAAGCACTTAACTGCCTGACCATATTCTTCATATTTATATAAATATGTTCCTAAATCAAGGTAATATGTTATATTGTTTTCCTCTGAATTTGCCTTAGTAAGCAAATCATAATACTCTGCCAAATCATTTTCTGCCTTGTTTATTTTATCACCATTTATATAATATTCTATCAGCAGGTGCATAAACTTAAATGCTAATGAATATTCTTCACAGTCTATTGCATAGTAAAGATTATATTTTATGTCCTCAACATAATCTTTACTTTTTTTACTTTTCAGCAATTTGCTGTAGTTATTTAAAAGCTGATTTGATATATCTTCTTTTATATAGTCCTCAGCTAAATTCAGCCTGGTACTTAAATATCTTATTATTTTATCTTCAGGCATTATCTTGTTGTTTTCTATTCCGCTTAGTTTGGAAATAGATATAATATCTGAAGAAATATCCTTTAATGTTAACCCATTATATATTCTTGCTCTTTTTATTTTTTCACCGGTTGTTAAAACTTCCATTAGAACCACCTTTGCTTCATCAAATTATACCAATGCTTTTTAAAATATCTACTCCTGTGTTTAAATACATAACAGCTTTTTCAGTATCTCCAATGTCGTTATAATATTTCCCAAGCTTTATTGAGACTTCAGATATCTTACTATTATCATTTTCCCCCTCCACATATTTTAATGCCATAAGAAGATTGTATTCTATCTTTGCATTATCCCCCAGAATAGTACTTAATTTATAACTTAAAATATAATAGTCATAAGTATATTTACTATCACTCTCTTCAATTAAACTTTTTATTTTTTCAAGAGTTTCTTCTGTATTTTTTTCATCCTTTAGCTTGATAAAATTTTCACATAAATTTATATATGTCTCTATTATTTTTTCATCATTTGTTTCTTTTCTAAGATCTATAGCTTTGTAATAATGAAGGAAGGATTCATCTGTATTTTCCAAGTCAAAGAACAGTTTCCCTAAATTATTCTCAAATTTCGACAAAATTTCCATATCACCAATTTGTTTATATATGTCATTTGTAAGCTTTGAATATTCTATAGCTTTTTCTATTTCTCCATTTTGTGCATATTGTTCTGATATTAATGCTAAGGACTCAGCATAATTTTTCTTATCGTTTGCTTTATTAAATTCTTCCTTTGCCAGATATGAATAGTTTATTGATTTTTCTATGTTTTCCAGCTTTAAATAAACGAAAGATAAATAATAGTATATTTCTCCTACAATATATGGATTAGTAAGTTTTCCTTCAAAATATACTTTTTCTCCCTGCTGGAAATAAGATAAAGCAGAATGATAGGATTTAATTTTAATTGATATTAAGCCTAATTGAAGAAATGATTTGATAATATCTTCTGTTTTTCTTAATCTTATGAAAGAAGAATTGGAAGTAAGAAAATATTCCTGTGCATCAGCAAGCTTATTTCTTCTTAAATATATTTCTCCTTTAAGATAATAGCTTATTCCCTTTTTATAATCCAAATTATACTTATCTGAGTAGTAAATACAATTTTCTGCATACTGGTCTGCTTTTAAAAGATTATCATTTTTTAAATAGAAATTAGCAATATTTTCATAATAAGTACATATCTTTTCTGCTTGAGTCTCTTCAGATTCCATCAAGTATTCAATTGGTGTTTTAAGAAAAGATGCTAAATAAGCAAGTAAATCCATACTAGGCTTTGATTTTCCCGATTCTACCAAGCTAATTTGTCCCGGAGTTATTCGCTCTCCTGCTAAATCTTTTAATGTCATATTAAGTTCTTTTCTTCTTTTTTTTATTTTTTCTCCTAAAGTTAATATTTCCATTATCATATATCTTTCTCCATATTAAACAATAATTTTAATTATATTATAGCATATATTGTTAATTATATTAAAAAATAAAATAAAATAAAAAAATAATCCGGTTATACCGGATTATTTTATTTTATCCAATTAATCATAGTACCATATGCATCCTCAGCAGCATTCATAGCAGCTCTGGATCTTCTTTTCATCCTTCTTCTGGTTTTTCCATCCATGGATGGAACAATCATTAATCCTAAAGCTGCTCCCATAAGACTTCCTGCCATCATTCCCTTAACAAATTTGCCTCTCATACTATCACCTCTTTTTATTAGTATGATATGCAATTTTCGTTTAATTAAACTAGGTAAATATTAGCAGTTTACTTCGTCCATAGCCATATTAGCTAATTTATCACATCTATTGTTATACTCATTATCGCTATGACCTTTTACTTTTATAAAAGTAACTCGATGTATAGATAAGAATTTTATGAGATCTTCCCATAATTCTCTATTCTTTACCGGTTCCTTTTTTGAATTTTTCCAGTTATTTTTTTGCCAGCTTTCAATCCATCCGCTGTTAACAGCATTAACGACATAAGCTGAATCTGAATAAAGAGAAACACTGCAGGGTTCCTTTAATAATGACAATGCTTTTATTACTGCCATAAGCTCCATTTTATTGTTGGTGGTATTTTTATATGATTCTTTTATTTCTTTGATATTTCCATTGTATATAAAAACTATGCCAAAGCCCCCTATTGTATCCTCTTTTCCATTTCCTCTGCAGGCTCCGTCTGTATATATAATGACTTCTTTCATCAATCTTTCTCCTTTTTTATACCCTTAGCAATAAACTGATATAGTTTTAATACTCTTTTTCCTCCCACTATAGAGGTTATTAAGTTTATAACTTCTTTTACTAATATTAAAATATTACCCTTTCCATGATAATTTTCTAGAATTATACTGTCATCCACATCATTCAATATTTTGTTTAAGCCAAAAAATGCTATGGCTATATCGTCTATTTCTCCAATAAAGGGAATAAAGTCCGGTATGAAATCAATTGGTGATACCAGATATAAAATTATGCCAATTAAGACAGCCTTACTTTCTGCAGGAACTCTTTTATCCTTTAAAAGATTATAATACAAATCAATAACATCCGGAAGGATAAATGCATACTCTCCAATTTTTTTATATTTTCCAGGCATCTTCCCAAGTATTTTTTTTCTAAACATTCCGTAAGAATCATCTTTTTTTGTCTCCTCCTGCTTTTTCTTGATTATCTTTTTGTCTGCAGAGTAGACAAATTCATCTATTCCTATCTCTAATGCTCTATCCATTATTTTTAAGCTGTTCAATTTGAAATATACATTGGGAATATTTTTCTCTATCTGATTTAAGTCTGCAGATATTATGCCATCTTTTATACTTATTCCTAATTCATTCAGCTTTTTGTCGAGAATTTTTAATGAAGAGTTTACTACAAAAGAAGCTATTTTAAGTTTTGCTATTTTAAATTCAAATATCTTAAGGTACATGATATTATCATGGACATTAGATACTCCTAAATCTATATAAAAATTAATATCTATTCCTTTTTTATATGAACCATACAGCTTAATAGAATTCTGTATATTTATTTTATTTATATTAAGGTTCTCTATCTTCACAAAATCTTTTATAAGACCCATGATGTCTTTTTCAGATAAAACTGTGGTTATCTTTGATACCTTCATCTTCCCCCCGCCTTTTCTTGGAATATATTACATTAGTAAATTTTATGATTTTCATTTTACAGCTTCGCAAATTAATTATATCATAAATAAGTAAGGATTCCATTAATAATTAGATGAGGTGGTAAGCATGAACATAGTTAAAAATAAATATTTTCTTATACCAATTTCCATGATTGCCTGCATTTTTATAATAATTTCACTTTTCAGCCTTAATATTAATAAACCGGCATACAAGACCTATAATCTTTTTATAAATGATATAAACCAAAACTTAGTATATGAAGTAAATCTAACTTCTTCACCTGAGATAAATGTAAAGCTAAAAAATGGTCAGATGTATAAAACAGATAATCCAAGGAAAGAAGATTTTAAAGAGCAGCTTTTACTAAAGGGAATAAAAGTATCTGAAAACCAAAATATAGATGCAGATAAACTTATGATTATAATTCCTATCTTAATTTTATCGGCTCTGCTGTTATATAATCTTAAGGTCAGATCAAAGAAGAAAAATAATTCTTTTGATTCTATTGAGTTAAACAAAATCGAAAATTCCTCATATTCTTTTAAAAATGTTGCAGGAAACTATGAGGTTAAGGAAAATGTTATGGATATAATATCCTTCCTTAAAAATCCGGACAAGTTTAATCATTATAAGGCAAAAATGCCAAAGGGCATACTTTTATATGGAGAGCCCGGAACAGGAAAAACCCTTATCGCAAAAGCCATTGCTCAGGAAGCCGGAGTTCCTTTTTACTCTACCTCAGGATCTGATTTTGTTCAGATTTATGTAGGTGTTGGAGCATCAAGAATAAGGCAGCTTTTTAAAAAGGCTAAAGAAAGCAAAAAGGCAGTAATATTCATTGATGAGATAGATGCTATCGGAAAGAAAAGAAGCCAGGATCCATCTTCAAACGGAGAAAGAGACCAGACTCTAAATGCCCTTCTTACTGAAATGTCTGGATTTAATGACAGTTCCGGTATAGTAGTTATAGCAGCTACAAACAGAATAGATACATTAGACCCGGCACTGCTGAGACCAGGCAGATTTGACAGACACATAGAGGTTCCTCTTCCTGATAAAAAGGAAAGAGTGGAGATTCTAAATCTTTATCTTAATGGTAAACCGCTAGGAGTTATAGATGTAGAGGATTTAGCAGGCAAAACTGTATATTTTTCTGGCGCTAAGCTGGAGGCCTTTGTTAATGAGGCAGCTATTTTAGCCTGCAGAGAAGAAAGTTCCCTTATTTTATCTAAGCATTTTGAAAGTGCTTACACTAATATTTTAGCAGGCTCAGAAAAAAAGGACAGGTCAACAATCAGAGGTATAGATAAAAAAATAACAGCTTACCATGAAGCGGGACATACTCTTATATCATATATTAAACTTAAAGATGATCAGCTTTCTAAAGTTACAATTATACCAACCACTAAAGGTGCCGGAGGATATACTCTTTCCATACCTGAGGACAGAATGTACCATACTAAGGAATATCTTAAAAACAGAATAATGGTCCTGCTGGCAGGAAGGGCTGCTGAGGAAGTAGTATTTGGAGAAGACAATATAACAACAGGAGCTTCAAATGATTTAGAAACAGCATCAAAGATAATATGGGATATGGCTAATAAATATGGAATGGTAAAATCCTTAGGTTTATTTTCACTGGGAAATGATAAATCTGCTCCTGAATTAATAAATGAATGTAAAAATATATTGGATGATTTATATAAAATGGTAAAAACAACTTTAAAGGATAATATGGACAAGTTAACCATTTTATCTGAAGAATTAATAGAAAAAGAAACTCTTCATAAAAATGAAATATATGAAATATTAAAAAAATCTGCTGGCGCAGATATCTAAGGGAACCTTAGATTCCCGGAGGCGGCACTATCGTTTCTCCGCACCCTCCTGAAACAAGCGGGAAGTACCTTCCCTGCACCCATCCTTTTTACTTAATAAAGCTTAAATGTTTTATTGTTTTAGTATTATTTATCTACAAACATAAATTTTAATTTTTAATCGAGTAAAAAGAGGCTAAGCAGCCTCTTTTTTGAATTTAATAAATATAGATGTTACAAGTACTCCGCCTAATAAGCCTCCAATATGCCCAAAATTATCAATGTTTGGTATAGTAAACCCTATAATCAGGTTTATTACTATTACATTAATAATACTTCTTACAAATCCTGAGGATATCCTTTTTCTATTATAAAGTCCGATAATAAGAAGCGACCCCAACAGTCCGAATATTGCCCCTGAAGCACCTATTGATACACTGTCAGAAAACAAATAGCTTAAGACTGAGGATAAAAGCAGAGAAACTAAATATATTATTATATATTTAATCTTTCCACAATACTTTTCCACAATAGGACCAACAGAATATAAGGCTATCATATTAAGGGTTAAATGAATTATCCCTCCGTGTAAAAATCCGCAGGTAAATAATCTGTAGTATTCCCCTGCCTTTATAAGAGGGTTATATTTAGCTCCCAAAGCAATAAGCGCATTTATGTCAGCATCTATTAAGTTTCCCGAAAAATAAGCTGTTATTAAATAGGCTATTACGTTAATCGTGATTATTACTGTAGTTACAATACCCACATCCATATGCTTAGGTTTTGCTGAAAAGTTAGAAATACACTCAGTTATTATGCTGACTGCATCTTCTATTTCCTGATCACTGTAATATATCTTTTTATCATCAGCACTTATAGCAACAGCTTTAGAGCTGATAAAACTTTCATTATCAATATGATTTTCTATATATACGGATACAACAGAATAACCTGAGTTTTTAAGGCTTGATATCTTCTGATTGTTTATTAAATTTTCAGCTTCACTGTAATCAGTAAATATCAACGTATAATTATTTATCTTCACTGCCCATTTTGTCAACAAGCCCATACTATCTTCTAACTCTATTATTCTTCCATTATACCTTCTATTAATATTATCTATCAGCTTTTCAGCATATTGCTCTTTCATAATTTCCTCTCTAAGACAACATGTTTATTAAATCATCAAATCTTTTTATAGTATTTAATATAGGCTCTTTCACTGTCATATCCACCTTTGAGTTTTTAAGAATATTTATTGGATAATCACTTCCGCCGCTCTTTAAGAAATTAAAATAATCCCTAAGTGCTCCTTCTTCTTTATTTAATATTCTTTTAGCAAAGGTAAAAGCTGCACTATAGCCCGTAGCATACTGATATACATAAAAATCTCTGTAAAAGTGAGGAATCCTTGCCCACTCTATCTCTATTTCCTTATCAACTACTATATCATCGCCGAAATATTTTTTATTAAGGTCATAATAGAATTTATTCATTTCCTCAGCAGTAAGAGGAATGCCGGCTTCTATGCTTTCATGAGAGAATTTTTCAAATTCAGCAAACATCACCTGCCTGAATAATGTAGTTCTTATATTCTCCAGTTCCTGATTTATTAAATAAAGTCTCATATTTTTATCTTTTTCATTATCTATAAGATAATTTATTAATAAATTCTCATTTGTGGTTGATGCAACCTCAGCGCAAAACAGAGTATACTCAGCATACTGGTAAGGCTGAGTCTTATTTGAATAATAGGTATGGATTGAGTGCCCCATCTCATGAGCCAGCGTGGATACACTGTTTACATCATTATTATAATTTAAAAGGACAAAAGGCTCTGTATCATAACAGCCAGAAGAATATGCTCCTCCCTTTTTACCTTGGTTTTCATATACGTCAACCCATCCGCTTTTTATTCCATATTCAAAAATATCTAAATATTCCTTGCCAAGAGGCTTTAATGCCTTTTTTATTATTTCTACACCTTTCTCATAAGGTATATCAAACTTTGGTGTTTTAATAACAGGAGTATACAGATCATACATATGAAGTTCAGACAGCCCCAGAAGCTTTTTCTTAAGTTTAACATACTTATGAAGAACTTCAATATTATCGTTAACTGCTTCTATAGTATTATCAAATACTGATACAGGAATGTTATTTGGCTTTAAGGAGGCCTCAATTGATGATTTATAGCTTCTAAGCTTTGAGTTTAATGCAAAAGTCTTTACTGAAGATGTAAGCATGGCAGCATAAGTATTCTCATACTTTTTAAAGGTATTATGCATAAGCTTAAATGCAGCTTCTCTTACAGCCCTGTTTTCAGATTTCAGCCATATTGAATAATTTGAACTGGTAAGTTCAGTATCATTTCCGTTTTCATCCTTAATAATTCCAAACTTCATGTCAGCAAAGGTAAGCATATTAAATATATCTGATGGTGCTTCTAAAGAATCACTAAGTGCGGATATTATTTCTTCCTTATCCTTACTCAGTGTATGCTCTTTCAGGTTTCTGATATCCTGAAATAAAAACTTGTATTCTAAAAATTCCTTATCCCTTATTATTTCATTATACTTCTCATCACTTAAATCTATAATCTCAGGCATAAAATAAGATATATAAGATGCAACCTCAGATGAAAGACTTGATATTTTATTTCTGACTCCCTGATATTTTGGATTTTGAGTGTTTTCATCATTTCTAAGATGTGCATAAACAAAAAGTTTTTCATTTAGCCTTAGTATGTTTTCTCTCAATTCCAAAAACTTCAGCAGATTTTTTTTGTCATCTAATTTTCCTTTATACTCCAATAGGCTTGGTGCCTTTGCTTTAAGCTTTTCATAATCCTTTTCCCAAAGATCATCATTTTGATAAATTTTCCCTACTTTCCATTTATACTTATCTTCTATTTCTTCTCTTGTTTTTACCTTTAATGTATCGCTCATTTTCTCACCTCATTATTAAAAATAGAAAAATTACAAATTTATAATTTTCCTACCATTAGTATACCATAAATTTGAAATAATGAAGAAATAAATATTTGCAAACTATTTGCATTTATGTATAATATAAATACCAGAGAGTTTTTTAAAGGAGTTATTATGGTAAATATAGAAAATGTAAGTTTTTCCTATGCTAAGGGGAAACCGGTTATAGAAAATCTTTCAATAAATGTAGATGACGGTGATTACCTGTCTGTAATAGGGGAAAATGGAAGCGGTAAAAGTACACTGATCAAATTGATGTTAGGCTTTTATAAGCCGCTTCAGGGGAAAATTGAGATTAAAACAAAAAAAATTGGCTATGTTTCTCAGAGAATTGGAAATTTAAACAATAAATTCCCAATAACCATATATGAGCTGCTTTACTGTCACCTGAAGGCAATAAAGTGCAAAGATAGAAAACAGATATTTAAAGTTCTGAAGATGGTAGGAATGGAGGGCTTCAAAAATCAGCTAATAGGAAATCTGTCCGGCGGTCAGATTCAGAGAATATTCATAGCAAAAGCACTGCTTGGAAATCCGGAGCTTCTTATATTTGATGAAATATTTACAGGAGTTGATGAAAAAGCTCAAAAGGAAATCCTG
>JBAXYJ010000047.1:0-14387 GCA_041670885.1 Clostridiaceae bacterium | reverse complement strand
TTAAGTGTTAACAAAATAAAGAGGAGTGATCTTATGAAGGTTACAAATATTGAAGAATTAATGTTAAAAATTCAGGAAGTTAGAGACGCACAGAAAGAATATTCTAAATTTTCTCAGGAGCAGGTAGATGAAATATTCAGGCAGGCAGCTATGGCGGCTAATAACTCAAGAATATCTCTTGCAAAGTTGGCAGTTGAAGAGACAGGTATGGGCATAGTTGAAGATAAAGTTATAAAAAATCATTTTGCTTCTGAATATATTTATAATAATTATAAAGATGAAAAAACCTGCGGAGTTGTTGAGAGGGATAAATCCTATGGTATTGAAAAAATAGCAGAGCCAAAAGGTGTTGTTGCAGCTATAGTTCCTACAACAAACCCTACATCAACTGCTATATTTAAGGCATTAATATCATTAAAAACAAGAAACGGAATCATATTTTCCCCTCACCCAAGAGCTAAAAAGTCCACTATAGCGGCCGCTAAAATAATATTAGATGCAGCAGTTAAAGCCGGTGCCCCAAAAAACATTATTGGCTGGATAGATGAGCCTTCTGTTGAGCTTTCAAATGTAGTTATGAAAAGCTGTGACATAATTTTAGCAACCGGCGGACCCGGCATGGTCAGAGCTGCTTATTCTTCAGGAAAGCCAGCAATAGGAGTTGGTGCCGGAAACACACCTGCCATCATAGATGAAACTGCTCATATAAAGATGGCAGTTAGCTCAATACTACTCTCAAAAACCTTTGATAATGGAGTAATATGTGCATCTGAGCAGTCAGTACTTGTAATGGACAGCATATATGAAGAAGTAAAAGAAGAATTTCTTACAAGAGGAGCTTATATACTAAACGAAGAAGAAAAAGAAAAGGTAAGAAAAATAATTCTTGTAAATGGAAGCCTTAATGCAAAAATCGTAGGCCAGTCAGCATACAAAATTGCAGAAATAGCAGGTCTTAAAATTTCAAAGGATGCTAAGGTATTAATTGGAGAAGTTGAATCTGTTGAACTAGATGAGCCCTTCTCTCATGAGAAGCTGTCACCAATTCTTGCAATGTATAAAGTAACCTGCTTTGATGAAGCTCTTAATAAAGCCTCCAGACTTATAGAATTAGGCGGATTTGGCCACACCTCGGTTTTATATACAGATCAGGTAAAATGCAGAGACAGAGTTGAAAAATTCGGAGCCAGCATGAAAACAGGCAGAGCAATAGTTAATATGCCATCCTCACAGGGTGCTATAGGCGACTTATATAACTTCAAACTGGCACCATCACTCACCTTAGGCTGTGGATCCTGGGGCGGCAACTCAGTATCTGAAAACGTAGGAGTAAAACACCTTCTTAATATAAAGACAGTGGCAGAGAGGAGAGAAAACATGCTTTGGTTTAGAGTTCCTGAAAAGGTATATTTCAAATTTGGATGTCTCCCTGTTGCCCTTAAAGAATTAAAGGAAATAGGAAAGAAAAAAGCATTCATAGTTACAGATAAAATATTATTTGATCTTGGATATGTGGACATAATAACAAAGGTACTGGAGGAAAGCGGAATAGAATATAAAGTATTCTCTGATGTACTGCCGGACCCAACCCTGGCAGCTGCTAAAAAAGGTGCGGAGGATATGATATCCTTCCAGCCAGATACAATAATAGCTTTAGGCGGTGGATCGCCTATGGATGCTGCTAAAATAATGTGGGTTATGTATGAGCATCCGGAAGTTAGATTTGAAGACCTGGCAATGAGATTTATGGATATAAGAAAAAGAGTATTCACCTTCCCTAAGATGGGAGATAAAGCTATGATGATAGCAATACCAACCTCATCAGGAACAGGCTCCGAGGTTACACCATTTGCTGTTATTACAGATGAAAAAACTGGAATTAAATATCCATTGGCAGATTATGAGCTGACTCCGGATATGGCAATTGTGGATGCCGAGCTTATGATGAATATGCCAAGAGGCTTAACAGCAGCTTCAGGAATAGATGCCTTAACTCATGGAATTGAAGCATATGTTTCAGTACTTGCTTCTGAGTATACCAACGGTTTAGCTTTAGAATCTATAAGATTAATATTCAAATACCTTCCTGATGCATATAATAATGGAACAACTGATGTAAAAGCAAGAGAGAAGATGGCCCACGCTTCCTGTATGGCAGGAATGGCCTTTGCCAATGCCTTCTTAGGTGTATGCCACTCTATGGCTCATAAACTAGGATCAGTGCATCACGTACCTCACGGAGTTGCTAACGCTCTTCTTATAAATGAAGTGATTAAATACAATTCAGCAGAAAACCCAAGAAAGCAGGCAGCCTTCCCACAATACAAGTATCCAAACAGTAAGTGGAGATATGCAAGAATTGCAGATTACCTGCATTTAGGCGGAGAAACAGAAGATGAAAAAATAGATCTTTTAATAAAAGCTATTCAAGAATTAAAAGATAAGGTAAACATTCCAAAATCAATCAAAGAATATGGAATATCAGAAGAAAAATTCTATGCTACCTTGGACACCATGTGCGAAGAAGCTTTCGATGATCAATGTACTGGAGCAAACCCCAGATATCCATTAATGTCTGAGATTAAGCAAATGTATATAAATGCCTTTGATAAAAAGTAAATTGAAAGAGCTGACGCAAGTTGTCAGCTCTTTTTTATCTAAGAAAAACACTGGAAATAATATTTTATCAAAGTTTCAAGATACCCACTTCTAAAGCTTATGATCCTATAATTCTGCTTCAGGTGGGATAGACTCCCCAGCTGAAGACTCGATGCTTAGCTTTAGCTAAACGAGTTCACTATCTTCATACTGAGTCCTATATTTCTCCATAATCTCACTAAATATATCAGCACTTGATTTTGGAGTAAAGGTTATAGCATTTGCTCCTGCTTCAATTGTTCTCTTGATTGATTCAGAGCTTGGCCCACCTGTTGCAATTATTGGAAATTCAGGATACTCACCTCTTATCTTTTTAACTACTGCCGGAGTATTAGAAGCTGCTGATACATTGAATATATGTGTTCCTGCATCTATTCTGTCTTTAATATTTTCATATTCTGAAAGAACAGTCACGACTATTGGAATGTCTATTGTCTCTCTCATTTTTTTAATAATATCATTTGATGTGGGACTGTTTACCACAACTCCAATAGCACCTTTAAACTCTGCATCCATGGCTAAGTTTATTACTCTTTTACCTGTAGTTATGCCTCCTCCCACTCCACAAAACACCGGAACATCTGAGGCTAAAACCAGAGCCTGGGTAATAATTGGCTGAGGAGTAAATGGGTAAACTGCAATTATTCCATCGGCATTGCAATTTTTTATTATTGCTACATCTGTAGAAAAAAGAAGAGATTTTATCCTTTTGCCAAATATCCTGATACCGCTGCATTCTCTAATCTCTTGCGGCACCTCTATTATATGGCTTCTTAAGCTTGTTCTTACTTCAGGAATATTCTTATTCATTTAATCACACCTCATATGATAATTTCATTATAATTAATAATATCATCTAAAATTATCAAATACAATATAGCAAGTATTTACATTCTGTGAATAAAAATGTAAAATACTTTTATTAAGGAAAATTTATAAGGGGGAATTATTTTGAAATTATTATTAAAACAAATGTCAAATCTAGTAAACAATATACATGATATTATAATGAGCTTATTTAAATTATTTGGCTTTAATTTTACGGACAAACAGCTTCACTTCATAGTTATAGGAATTATAGGCATTATCTTATATTTTATAACTAATGTTATATTTAAAAAGTTGGCTAAGCTATCAATTAGAATAATATCATTTATTTATACATTAACAGTGCTTATTGTTCTGGTATTTGGCTTAGAAATTGAGCAAAAGATAACAGGCGGAGGCATCATGGAATTTGCAGATATTGTTGCCGGTCTCTGGGGTTTTCTGTTCATTTTTGCGATTTATCTTTTCATTTTAGGTTCAGTATATTTATTTAAGCTAATATTCAAGAAAAATGAAAAAGTAAATGAGCTGACCAAATTGTAAAATACTTACAAGCAGCTGCTGTATTCCATAGTATTGCTAAAAAAATAGAATTGCCTTTTCTTGGGCAATCCTTTAAGTTTATTAATGTCTCTTATTTTTTTTTACTTGTTCTATGGCCTTTGTAATTGCTCTGATTACATCAACTTGGATTTGAGTATCCAGCTCCTCTACCTTTTTATAAAGCTCACCCTTTTCAGAAACTACATATCTGGGAGGAAGATTATTTAGAGCAATAGCCTTTATGTCCAGAATGCATTTATCACATTTACACATGTCATTATAGTTTTTAAGAACAGGTTCCATTAAATGGTCTATCATGATTTCCGTATAATTTTGAAGTTCCAAAGCTATTCACCACCTTTAAAATATAATAACATATTTTTACATAAAATCATAGACAAGTTTTACTTAGTTAAATTATTCGCAATAGACATCATTTCATCTGCTGTAGTAAGGCCTTTTGAATTTAGCTCAAAGGCTCTCTGTGCAAGAATTAAATCTGTCATTTCCTTAGACAAATCAACGTTAGAAAGTTCCAGATATCCCTGTTTTAAACTGAAATCCTGAGATACAGCTTCATCACCTGGAGCAGCTTTAAATAAATCATTGCCAATGGATTTTAAATTAGCTTTGTCCTTAAAATCATATATATTTAATTTTCCTATATCAACCTTAGTTCCGTTATCATCGCTGTATACTTGTCCACTTTCATCGATGATGATTGAAGATGAATTGATTTTTTTATTATTTTTATAATCAATCTGAAGTATATTTCCGTTATCATCAGATAAATTCCCGTTTTTATCCAGGCTGAATTTTCCTCCTCTTTTGTAAGCCAAACTGCCATCAGCCATCTTTACCTGAAAAAAGCCATTCCCATCGATTGCCAAATCCGTATCAATTCCTGTTTGCTTCAGACTTCCCTGGTTAAAGCATCTGTAGCTTTCACCCAGGGTACTTCCTGTACCTTTTACAGATGCGAAAGCATTGGAGCTTACCGGGACTCCCTTTCCTGCAATCTTTTCATAAACCAAGTCTTTAAAGGAAGCATCAATCTTTTTATAGCCTTCCGTTTCCATATTAGCCATATTATTTGAGATTAGATCCATCTTGTCCTGCTGAGCCTGCATTCCGGTTTTTGAATTCCAAAGCACTCTCATTATCTCACGCTCCCAACTTCATTTACTGCCTTACCTAATGTTTCATTGATGGCAGATATTACCTTTTGATTTGCCTCATAGGCTCTCATTGTTGTCATCATATCCACCATGGAATCTATTATGTTTACGTTTGAGCCTTCCAGAGTTTTTTGCTTTATTTCTCCATTTTGATTCAGGGAGGCAGCCTCTCCGGAATAAAGATTGTCTCCAACTTTAGTAAGACTGTTATTATCTGCAAATGTATATGTACTTAATTTATAGTTTACCTTGCCATTATCACTAATATTGCCGCTGCCATCACTTGTTACATCAGTGGAATCAAGTTTTATCCTATCCTCAAGATTTGTTTTAGCATTTTTCCCGATTACATAATTTCCATTTTGGTCCACCAGATATCCCTGATTATTTAAAGAAAAATGACCATCCCTTGTATAAAACTCTTTTCCGCTGCCATCTTCTACTTTGAAAAATCCAGCCCCGGATACTGCAAAGTCAAGAGGCTCATCTGTTGATATATATGTACCCTCAGCGAAATTAGTAGATGATCCATCTATCTGGCTTCCAAGTGAAATACTTCCTATCTGATTTTTTACATTTATTCCATTTACTTGTTTGTCATAATTCTGAATAAGAACTTCATCAAAGCTCTTTACATTTAAGGTGTCTTCTTTAAAGCCGTTAGTTGAAACATTAGCCATATTATTTGTAATAACTTCCTGCTTTTTCTGCTGGGTTATCATGCCGGAAACAGCAGTATATAATCCTCTTAACATTATTTTCCCTCCTCTATAGCTTTCATTTCTGATGGATACTTCATGCCAAGCCCTCTTGCCTGATTTTCAATATCTGACTTTTTCATATTTATGCCTGGTACAAAGACATTAATACTGCAGCAATTATAAGCCCGGCTCCAAGCCCCATTAAGAATTTTTTATCCTTTATTAAATTTAATATAAACCCTTTAATAGTATTATCTCCTCTCTTGAAGTTTTAAGCTTTTCTGATATCATTTCTACCGTAAGCCCTTCATCTATAAGCTTTTTTACTTCCTTTGCCTTTTTAATGTCTTTACTTTCCATACCATTTAGTTCATTCTTAATCTGATTTATTTCCAGCTCCAACTCAATTATTTTTTCCGAAAATTCCTGCCGCAGCTCCATTATCTTTAAGTCATTTTCATCTGATTCAATAGATTTTCCTTTGAATATTCCTTTGAAATCTAATTTTTTCTTTGACATTCCTATAAGATTTACAAATATAAGAAATATTCCTATTCCTATTAATATAAAGTTCATTCTATTACTCCTTTAAATCATATTTTAATGATTTCATGGCATTTCTAAGGTTTAATATGGCTCTGCTGTTTATCTGGCATACTCTTGACTCTGATATACCATATATGTATCCTATCTCCCTCATAGTCAGCCCATCATTATAATAAAGCGATAAAACATTTCTATCTTTTTCACTAATCATTTGGAGTCCTAAATTCAGATACTCTAATTTTTCATTTTCTTCTAATACCATTATTGGGTCAGGGCTGTTCCTATCTTCTAAGTAGATGCTTCCGGTTTTATTTTCATCCTCTGAAAACAATAAATCATCTAATGAGGTAACTGAAAGATAATTAATGTATCCTTCAATTTCAATAACCTCCGGAACACCTATTTTAAGCTGTTCTGCAATCTGGCTTTCTGTAGGCTCCCGGCCTAATATGTTTTGAAGTTTTTCTACGCTGCTATTATACTGAGATAATTTATCCAGGGCATTTTTGGGAAGAGGGCTGTTTTTTCTAAGCTCATCTAATATTGCTCCCTTTATTCTAATAGAAGCATAAGTGGAAAATTTGACTCCCTTTCCATTATCAAATTTATTAACGGCATCAAGAAGTCCAATAATGCCATAAGACACCAAATCCTCGTATTCTACATAGCGGCTTTTTCCTATAGCCACTCTGGAAGCTATATACTTCACCAAGGGGATATATTCTTCTATTATTTTATCCGTAACGGTCATATTTTCAAAAACAGCCATAATTACACCTCTGTTATTTTTTAGTCTGCATCTTTTTAAATATAAATCTTATAATAGCTTCTCTTTCATGATTTTCTATCTTTACATATTCAACTCCTAAATTCAGCGTGTTTCCTAAATCCTTATCACATCTTGCAACAACGCAGCCAATATAAAACTCTCTGGGAGGAAACTCAATTTTTATAAAAATTTTGTCTCCAATGCTTGCTTTATCCTTAACATTAATTTTCATTCCTCCGCCGCTTATATCCATGAGCCGGCCTTTCTTGAAATGATATTTGGTTATTCCTAAATCATCAATTTTATTAAAGTCAAGATTTTTTTCAACAAAGCAGTAATCAATAGAATTCAAATAATTTATCCTAACAAAATTCCTTCGCTGAATCCTTTCCAAAAGTTTAGGTTTTTCAACTAAAATCACCGGAATCCCGATAGTCTTTTTTCCTAAGATTTTAGATGTAAATTTATAAACCTGATCATTACTTCCGTAATAAATTATTTCAACTTTTTCTCCGGCCTCCGGAATAACATAGTAACTGCTTTTGTATGGTACGCTTAAAGCAATTATTTCACCAGCATTATCCTGAACATTGCTTTTATAGCTTACTCCTTTATAAATTACTTCCAAACGATTGTTTATCTTTAAATCTTTATCCATGTTCCTCACCTATGAAAATACACTAAATATTTTCCTTAGAAAATTGTCAAAGCCCAGTTTATCTTTTGAATCTGTATAATCTCCAGCAAGCTTCCTGGCAAGACTTAATATGTCCTTAGAAGCAGCTGAATTTGGATATGAAATGATAAAAGGTGACTGTTCTTTTACAGCTTCTGGAACCTTTGAATCTTCTGACACCATCCCATAAAAATTCAGATCCATATTTAAAAAGTGCTTTACAGTTTTAGATAACTTGTTAAAAGCCCTGTAAGCATCCTGGGAGCTGGCCGCTTTATTTACTATTATGTTTGCTGTCTTCTTAAGCTTAAAATGATTTATTGCTTTAAGAAGGCTATAGGCGTCCGTAAGAGAGGTAGGCTCTGTTGTTATAACTACAAAAAGCTGTTCACAAAATGCAGAAAATGATAAAATATTTCTGTTTATTCCTCCTCCTGTATCTATAATAATATAATCTAATCCCTTAAGACGGCTTATCTTACCAAGAAGTAAGTTTTTTTGACTATCTGATAGATCCTCAATCCTGTTGATGCCTGATCCGCCAGGCAGAAGCTTAATGCCATAGGGTCCATATATTAAAACATCTTCAATATTTAAATCATTTGTAATTAGGTCATATATATTATTGGGGGATGAACAACCAAGCAAAATATCATCATTTCCCATTCCAATATCAGCATCAAATATCATAACATTTTTCCCCATCTTTTGAAGTGCTATAGCTAAATTAACAACCAAATTACTCTTACCTACCCCCCCTTTTCCTGAGGTAACTGTTATTATAATTGGAGTACTTTTAGATGCTGACATTTCTCTTAAATTATAAGCTTGATCAATCATATTTTATCTACCCCTAATATAAGATTTGCTATGTCTTTTGCTGATATTCTAAGTATATCATCTGGAACGATTTGTCCTGTCGTAACATAATTTATAGGCTTTCTGCTGTTATCTACAACGTTTAGAAGAGAGCCATAGGTGGTTGTCTCATCCAGCTTAGTTATTATAATATTCTTATAATTTAAAACCTTATAGCCTGATATTATAGCATTTATGTCTTTATTTTTTGTAGTAGCACTTATTACTAAATTAATATTATCTGTATTTACCTTATCGATATAAGATCTTAGTTCACTAAGCTGCATTAAATTTTTACTGTTTCTGCCAGTAGTGTCTACAAGTATTGCATCACAGTCCTTAAGCTTATCTAATGCCTTGTCCATATCATTTAGATTAAATACTACCTGAAATGGAATCTTGATTATATCAGCATAGGTTTTAAGCTGCTCAACAGCACCTATCCTGTAAGTATCTATGGTAATCAGTCCTACTCTCTTTTTTTCCTGAATAGCCATTCTTCCGGCCAGCTTTGCTATAGTGGTGGTTTTGCCCACACCGGTAGGTCCTACTAATACTATCCTGCTGCAATCACTATCTTTATATTTTGGAACTAAATTTTCTATTGCTGATCTTGCCTTGTCTATATCGGATATTTTTTCTTTATTACTTTTTATCCTGGCAACTACCTTTTTAACAGTTTTCTCATTCATATCTGAATTTTGAAGTAATACTTCTGTCTTAGTTTTTGTTTTATCTTCTTCCTTTACTTCTTTTAAATCCTTTATTTCTTCGCTGATCTTTTTTATCTGTTCTAAAATCTGATCACTATTTTCTTTTTCAATTACCGGAGTTTTAACTTCTTCCTGGAGTTTATTTTCACTTTCTAAAGCAGCAGTAACTTCAATAACTTTTTTTGAGAAAATCCCGAAAAACCCGGGCTTTTTAATCTTTCTCTGGCTTATTATAATGGCCTGAGACCCTAAATCATATCTTATTTTCATCATAGCTTCATTCATATTATCTGCTAAATATCTTTTTACTATCATATGGTTACTACTCCTTCTGTAATTATCTCAATCTCATTTGGTATTTCATTAATAGAAAATATACAAAGATTAGGAAATACCATTTCTGTCAGCTTTCTAAATGCAGGTCTTATCTTAGGTGATGTAAGAATTATTGGCGTACTTCCATAAAAAGCCACGCTGTTTATTACTTCTTTTATAGAGTTAAATATCTTTCCGGTAATATCAGGATCTACAATCGGGAAGGATCCCTGAGCAGACTTTTGTATATTCTTTCCTATTGTAGATTCAAGTTCAGAGGATAATGTAGCAACTACTATAGCTCCCTTTTCATTAACAAAATCCTTACATATTGCCCTGCCTAAAGCCATTCTTACATATTCAGTAAGAAGCTCAAAGTCTTTAGTATTTCTGGCATTATCCGCTAGTGTCTCAAGTATTGTAACGAGATCTTTTATAGGGACCTTCTCTTTTAAAAGATTCTGAAGTACCTTCTGTACCTCTCCTATAGTCATTAAACTGGGTATAAGTTCTTCAACAACTGCGCTGTATTTATCTTTAATTGAATCTATCATAGATTTAACTTCCTGTCTTCCCAGCATCTCATAAGAATGAGCCTTGATTATTTCTGTAAGGTGGGTTACAAGAACAGTTACAGCATCAACTACTGTAAAGCCTTTTATTTCAGCTTCTTCCTGCTGACTTTTATTTATCCAGACTGCAGGAAGATTAAAAGCAGGCTCTCTTCCCTTAATCCCCGGCATATCTATAAATTCATTAGTTGGATCCATACAGAGAACCATATTTGGCATAATTTCTGATCTTCCTGCAATAGTTCCTCTTATTTTTATTACATATTCATTTACCTTAAGCTGAAGATTGTCTTTAATAAGTATTGGCTGAATTACAATACCCATATCAAGGGCACACTGCCTACGAATTGAAGTAACCCTTTGAAGTAGATCTCCCCCGGAGCCTTCATCTGCAAGAGATATAAGTCCATAACCTATCTCTACCTCCAGTGGCTCAACTGTTATATAACTCAGGAAATTCTCAGGCTCATTTGATACAGGAGCCTTTTCTATTTCCTTATTAACTAGTTTCATTTCCTTAGCTTCCTTTTCATCTTTAAATATTAAATAAGAGCTTGCCCCGCAGCAGATACCTATAATTAAGAAAACTAAAGTTGGAAGTCCCGGTATTATAGAAAGTAAAATAAGTATTGCAGAAGCTATAGCCAGTACCTTAGGAAATGATGTAAGCTGAGAAGCCAGAAGCGTTCCGAAGTTTTCATCGCTTCCTGATCTGGTAACTAAAATACCTGATGCAGTTGAAATTAAAAGTGCTGGAATCTGGCTTACCAGACCATCTCCTATGGTCAGCTTAGTGTATGTTGTGGCAGCAGTTCCTATAGACATATCTAAAACCATACTTCCTATTACTATTCCACCTAATATATTTATTACTGTAATTATTATTCCCGCTATGGCATCCCCCTTTACGAATTTGGATGCTCCATCCATAGCTCCGTAAAAGTCTGCCTCCTGCTGAAGCTTCTTTCTTCTTATCCTTGCCTCTTCATCGTTTATAACACCCGCATTTAAATCTGCATCTATACTCATTTGTTTACCAGGCATAGCATCCAGTGTAAATCTGGCTGATACCTCAGCTACTCGTCCTGCACCGTTAGTTATAACTACGAATTGGATTATTATAATTATTACATATATTATTATTCCTACTATATAACTGTCCCCAGCTACAAAATTTCCAAATGCTTCGATGATTTTACCGGCATTAGCCTGAGTTAATATAAGTCTTGTAGATGAAATATTAAGTCCAAGCCTAAAAAGTGTAGTTATAAGAAGAAGTGTTGGAAATACTGAAAACTGAAGCACCTCAGTTGTAAAAAGTGTCATGAGAATTATTATAAGCGACAAGGTTATGTTAAATGCAATTAAGATATCCAGCAAAAATGTAGGCAGAGGAATAATCATCATAAGGACAATACCCATTACTCCAAAAGCAACCAGTACATCCAGATTATTCTTAATTTTTGATTTATTAAAATTAAAGTTTGCCAATTCAGCACCTCCAAGAAATTGTATAATAAAATTCATAAGCTAAAAATCAAAACCCGTAATCATGCAATTTCCTTACCTAGATTTTTCTAGTTTTAATACAAAGGCAAGTATTTCTGCCACTGCCTGATAAAGCTCCACTGGGATTTCCTCCTCCAGTTCCACCTTATCATATATCATTCTGGCTAAGGACCTGTTCTCTATTATTGGAATATTATTTTCCCTGGCAGCCTCTTTTATCTTTTGAGCAAGAAAGTCCATTCCTTTAGCAACTAATTTTGGTGCTCCTTCCTGATCCTCCTCATATAAAAGGGCACAGGCAAAATGGGTAGGATTTGTTATAATAACGCTGGCCTCCGGTACCCGGCTCATCATTCTTTTAGATGCCAGCTCCCTCTGCTTTTGTCTTCTCTTGTTTTTTATCTCGGGATCTCCTTCTTCCTGCTTGTACTCTTCTTTAATCTCCTGTTTTGTCATCCTGAGATCCTTATTAAATTCAAATTTCTGATATATAAAATCAATTAATGCAATTACCAGCATAAATAGTGTTATCTTTGTTAAAATTCCAAGAACTATATTCCCTATTGCCCCAGGTACAGCTTCAATCTTAAGATTGCTTAGAGCGGCTATCTCCTTATACTCTCCAATTAAATATTTATAACCTATATAAAGAAGTATAAATGTAATTAATGTATCCCTTATCATATCTATAACGGTTCTTCTGGAGAATATCCTTTTAAAGCCGTTTAATGGGCTAATCTTGCTTAAGTCCGGTTTAATGGGATCTGAGGTTAACATTATTCCCGACTGAATAAAGTTAGACAGTATACCTATTATCATAACCGGAAGAGCAACCGGAAGAATAATCAAAGCCATCCTGAATAAAACAACAATAGTCAGATTAATTATTCCGTTGTAGCTGAAATCATTAGTCATGTTAATAGAAAATATATAATTAAAAATTCTTTTTAAGCTGTCCATAAAATATGAACCAAGCATTGGAAGGATAATAGTTGAAGCCAGAAGTGTAAGAGCTAAGCTTACCTCTTTACTTTTTGCAGTCTGTCCTTTTTTCTTAGCATCACTTTTCTTCTTAGGTGTCGCTTCTTCAGTTTTATCATCAGCAAATAAAATAATCAAAACAGGAAAGGTATAATAAAAATTTTTAATATAGGTCTCAATATTCTTAAAATTATCTATTATCATGTTAAATAAAAATGGCAGTAAAATTGATATTGCAGTAAGTCCCACCAGTATTTTTATAGGAAGCCCCAATATTAAAACATTAAGCTGAGGCACTGCCCTGGCAATCAGTCCCATAATAATATCTGTCATAAGAAGTACTGCTATAACAGGAATTGCTATCTTAATTCCAAGAGTAAAAAAATCTGTAAAAACACTTATAACATACATAGGAGATCCGGTTCCTATTGCCAGATGTCCTATTTTTACCAGATTATAGCTTTCCACTAAACATCGAAGCAGCATGTGATGTCCATCTATGGTAATAAATATAACCAGAGCTGTAGTATTAAACAGCTTTTCAAATAAGGTAGAACTGTTTCCGGATGTGGGGTCATACATACTTATCATAGAAAAGCCTATCTGAAGATCAATAAGTGATCCGGCAAGCCTGGCACCATAAAAACATAAGCTTATTACAAAACCTATACTCAACCCATTTACTGTTTCATATATAAGGCATAATATAAGGGCAAAAGTACTTAAAGGCGCAGCATCTATTGGAATAATAGAGGATAAAATGAAAGCCAAAATTCCCGAAAAAGCTACTTTTAAAGTATTCGGAGTGCCCTTTGGAAATATAGCAGGTATTAGCATAAAAGCACTGGATACCCTTACTAATATAAGCAGAAATTTAATTATAAAAAGTGTATCCAAGCCTATCACCTCAGTACTGGAATTTTATCAATGAATTATATTAGATATATATCCAAATATCCTTTCAGTAAAACTAACCATAGTCCTAATCATCCAGGAAGCAGCTATAAGACCTACTGCAGCTATTGCAATAAGCTTTGGCACAAATGTAAGTGTCTGCTCCTGAATCTGAGTTGTAGCCTGAAATATACTTATTAAAAGGCCTACCAGCATAGCAATAATAAGTATTGGTGCTGAAATTTTAAGTCCTGTCATTATGGCATCTTTTAATATAGAGATAACCATGGTATCACTCATCTAATCACCCCTATCCAAAACTTTTTATAAGCGACTGTACAATCATGTACCAGCCGTCAACCATTACAAACAGCAAAAGCTTAAAGGGAAGAGAAACCATAACCGGCGGAAGCATAAACATACCCATTGACATAAGCACGCTGGCCACCACTAAATCTATTACAAGAAATGGTATATACAGTAAAAATCCTATCTGGAATGCTGTCTTAAGTTCACTTATGGTAAATGCAGGAACAACAACGTATAAAGGCATATCATCATTTGTTGTATTTTTATCAATACCTGCACTGTCTGAAAAAAGTTTTAAATCCTTTGTTCTTGTCTGCTTAAGCATAAATTCCCGAAT
>JBAXYJ010000046.1:0-14603 GCA_041670885.1 Clostridiaceae bacterium | reverse complement strand
CAAAACAACTGGAGAAATAGAACATAAAATATTTTCAAATGTTATAGATTATATTAATAAGGGAGATGTGCTTGTACTTAATGATACAAGAGTTCTTCCAGCCAGATTAATAGGAGAAAAGGAAGATACTAAGGGCAAAATGGAGCTTTTGCTGCTTAAAAGGATTGATAAAGACAGATGGGAAACGCTGGTAAAACCAGGCAGAAGAGCACATATTGGCAGCAGATTTTCATTTGGGTCAGGTAAATTAATAGGGGAAATAACTGAAGTATTAGATGACGGCAATAGAATTGTTGAGTTTACATATAATGGAATATTTGAACAGATATTAGATGAATTAGGTGAGATGCCTCTTCCTCCATATATTAAGGAAAAATTAGAGGATAAAGAAAGGTATCAGACTGTGTATTCTAAAGAAGAAGGCTCAGCAGCAGCTCCTACTGCAGGTCTCCATTTTACAAAAGAACTTCTTGAAGATTTAAAAAATAAGGGAATAAACATAGTTTACTTAACCCTTCATGTAGGCTTAGGCACCTTCAGACCGGTAAAAGAAAATAATATTGAGGACCATAAGATGCATTCTGAATATTACTTTCTAAGCGGTGAAGCTGCAAACATAATAAATCAATGCAGGAAAAGCGGAAATAAGATTATATCAGTAGGGACTACATCCTGCAGGACTTTAGAGACTTTAGGTGATGAAAATGGAATGATAAAAGAAGGATCCGGATGGACAGATATATTTATTTATCCAGGTTATAAATTTAAAGTTGTAGACTGCTTAATTACTAATTTCCACCTTCCTGAATCAACTCTTCTAATGCTTGTGTCAGCACTAGCTGGGGAGAATAGTATTAAAAATGCTTATAAAACCGCAGTTTCTATGAAATACAGATTTTTTAGCTTTGGAGATGCTATGCTGATAAAATAGTAAATTGCATAATTAAAGTTAGTTTATAAATTATGTAATTTTCTCAAATATGACTAAGGAGATATACTATGTACGAATTATTGAAGAAGACTGGAAATGTAAGAAGAGGCAGGTTAACTACAGTTCATGGAGTAATTGAAACTCCTGTATTTATGAATGTAGGAACACTAGCCGCTATAAAGGGCGGGGTTTCCAGTATGGATTTAAAGGAAATAGGCTGTCAGGTTGAGCTTTCAAATACATACCACCTGCATTTAAGGCCTGGAGATAATATAGTGAAAGAATTAGGCGGTTTACATAAATTTATGAATTGGGATAGGCCAATACTTACTGATTCAGGAGGATTTCAAGTTTTTTCACTGGCCTCTATAAGAAAAATAAAAGAGGAAGGAGTATACTTTAATTCTCATATTGACGGAAGAAAAATATTTATGGGACCGGAAGAAAGTATGAGAATTCAGAGCAATTTAGGCTCCACAATTGCCATGGCTTTTGATGAATGTGTTGAAAACCCTGCAGAGAGAGATTATGTAGAAAAATCTGTGAACAGGACAACAAGATGGCTTATCAGATGCAGGGATGAACTGGAAAAACTTAATTCCTTAGAGGGAACAATAAATAAAAATCAGCTTTTATTTGGCATAAATCAAGGCGGAACTTATGAGGATATCAGAATAGAGCATGCTGAGGAAATAGCAAAGCTTAATCTTCCCGGATATGCCATTGGGGGATTGGCAGTTGGAGAAACTAAAGAGGAAATGTACAGGATAATTTCGGCAGTTGTTCCTCACCTTCCTCAAAATAAACCTATATACCTTATGGGAGTAGGTACTCCGGAAAATATATTAGAGGCAGTTTCCAGGGGAGTTGACTTTTTTGACTGTGTTATGCCTTCCCGCAACGGAAGACATGGTCATGTTTATACTAAAAATGGTAAAATAAATTTGTATAATGCTAAATACGAAAAGGATGGCAGCCCAATAGATGATAGCTGTAATTGTCCTGCATGCAGAGATTACTCAAGGGCATATATCAGGCATCTTTTCAAAGCTAAGGAAATTCTTGCTCTTAGACTTTGTGTTCTTCATAATTTATACTTTTATAATAAATTAATGGAAGACATAAGAAATGCAATAGACAACGATGAGTTTGAAGACTTTAAAAAATTAAAGCTTGAACAATGGAGAAAATAATATTAAACTGTTAATGTATTTTAATTGCATAATTACAAAAAGTAAATTATAAATTGTGCAAAATTTTCCTACTAATAAAAAGGAGGTAATTTTATGCCTAATTCACAAGTATTATCATTTGTTATCTGGATTGGAGCAATGTTTTTAATGTTATACTTTATAGTATTTTTGCCTGAGAAAAAGAGAAAAAAGAGTTATCAGTCATTAATTGATTCTTTAAAAATAAATGATGAAGTAATGACAAAGGGCGGTATAATGGGTAAGATAGTTACTATAAAGGATGACTACATTATCATTCAAACAGGTCCGGAAAATGTAAGAATAAAGCTGCACAAAAATGGAATTGGATCTGTAACAAAAAAAACAGAAGAAGCATAGAAAAAGTTCACTTTAAAATTAAACTGTTTTCTAAGTTATAAAACACCTCGCTATAACATAGTTTTACATAGGAGGTGTTTTATATTGAGAAAATCTTTTGTTATAAATGTTATTAGAGGGGCTGTTATTGCCATAATCGTCACTGCATTTTTATCTTTAATTCAGGCAGCTGTTGCTACTTATTTTTTGATTGGATTTAAACTGACAGCATTTTTATCAATACTTATAACGTCTGTAAGTATATTAATAGGCGCTGCCTATTCTTCAAGAAAAGGAAAAAGAAAAGGATATTTATCAGGACTTATGGTTGCTGTAATTTATATGGTATGTATACTTTTATATTCTAAGCTAAACGGAAATGTTATTTCATTTGATTTAAATACAATAGGAAGAATTGTATTAGCAATATTAATTGGAATATTAAGCGGAATGCTGGGTATTAATTTATAAAATACTTTATTTAGAAAATTTATTATGTTATAATATTTTAGAAATTAAGATTTTGGAGGGATATTATGAAACACATTAAAACAGTAAATAAATCTAATATAAAAGAAAGCTTAAAAAAGCCCGGATGCAAAGAGTGTGCTAATTCATGTCAGTCAGCATGCAAAACATCCTGTACAGTAGCAAATCTTAGCTGCGAAAATTAGCTTTATGGCAGTAACCTTAGTTACTGCTTTATATTTTTAATAATTTAATAATTTCCTAATATTGACTATTATTTTCAACAGGAATATAATTAAATTTATCTTGAGCATAAAGGGGGATACTTATGAAGAGAAAAAGTACAATTTGGTTCATTATATGTGTAGTATTTATAGGACTACTGGCATATACAGGTGCAAAAGGATTAACAATAAGCGGATATCACTTTAAGTCATTTGGTGAATCTATAAAAAGAGGTCTTGATTTGAAAGGCGGAGTATCCGTTGTTGAGGAAATTCAAGAAACAAATTATGATGGTGCTGCTGTCAGCAGAACTATTGAACTTTTAAACAAGAGAGTAAACAAACTTGGAGTTGCCGAGACAGTAGTTCAAAAAGAAGGAGAAAAGAGAATAAGAATCGATATTCCAGGAGAATCTGACACTAAAAAAGTTGTAGAAAGTGTTGCTAAAACAGGAAAACTTACCTTTGTAGGACCTGATAAGGTTGTCATACTTTCAGGCTCAGATATTAAGGATTCTTCAGCTTATTTAGACAGCAGCGCAAAGCCTGTAGTAAGTCTTGAACTTACATCAGCGGGAGCTAAAAAGTTTGCTGCAGCTACTCAAAAATTTTTGAACCAGGCGATTTCAATTTATATGGACAGTGATTTAGTTTCAGCTCCAACAGTTGATGAAGTTATTAGTGATGGGAAAGCTGTCATTAATAATATTGATACTGAGGATGAGGCAAAATCAATTGCATCAATGATTAAATCAGGTTCACTTCCAGTTACACTAAAGACAGTATCAGCTAAAGTAGTTGGACCTTCGCTTGGGCAAAATGCTATGCCTCAAAGTTTAATGGCAGGAGCTGTTGGAATAGGCTTAGTTCTTCTGTTTATGCTGGTAATGTATAGGATGCTGGGCGTTACAGCAGATATAGCCCTTATATTTTATATAACTATACTTCTTGGAACCTTTGCAACACTTGGTGTTACATTGACACTTCCTGGAATTGCCGGATTCCTTTTGACAATTGGTATGGCAGTTGATGCCAATGTACTTATATTTGAAAGAATAAAAGAAGAATTAAGAGCTGGAAAATCTGTTAAAACATCTATTGATGCAGGTTTTCATAGAGCGATGTCTTCAATTTTAGATTCAAACATAACAACAATAATATCCGGTTTTGTTTTATACTTCTTAGGAACCGGCGGAGTTAAAGGTTTTGCTTTAACGTTAATCACAGGTGTTATTCTAAGTATGCTGACAGCAATATTTGTCACCAGATTATTTATAAATCTGATGTATAGAATGGGATGGTTCAATAAAAAGTGGGCAATTGGAACTTTCGAAATAACGGAGGTAGAATAACATGCTTAAGATTATAGAAAAGGCAAAGCTATGGTTTGCCATATCCTTAATAATCATAATAATTGGTGCAGGATTTGCTGCTGTAAAAGGATTTAATATTGGTATAGATTTTAAAGGCGGAAATATTGTAGTTGTTGACATGGGCGGAAAATTTGACAAGACAAAAGCTGACAACATAGTAAAAAAATACGATAAAACAGCTAATACTAATACTTCAGATGAAACAGAGTATGAAATAAAAAGCGGTTCTATGACAACGGATCAGATAAGCAGTATGTTTAGTGATTTAAAAAAAGAGTTTAATTTAAAAGATGCCGCTCTGATATCACAGGACTATATTGGAGGATCAATTGGAAAAGAAACAGCACAAAAGGCTATATGGTCTATTATTATAGCAACTATATGTATGCTTATTTATGTAGGTATAAGATTTGAATTTAAGTTTGGAATAGCTGCAATTATAGCACTGGTTCATGATGTTTTAATTACTTTAGCTGTATATGCAGTTTTACAGATACCACTTAATGCCAGCTTTGTTGCTGCCATGCTTACTATAATAGGATATTCAATAAATGATACTATAGTTGTATTTGACAGAATAAGAGAAAATGTTAAAAAGACAAGAAAGCCTGATTTTACTCAGGTAGCAGATATAAGTATAACTCAAACAATGACCAGGTCTTTATATACTGTTCTTACAACTTTGTTTACAATAGTTGCAGTAAATATATTTGTACCAACAGTAAGAGAATTTTCAATACCTCTAATTATAGGAATTATATCAGGATGTTATTCATCAATATTTATAGCATCTCCTTTGTGGGTTATATTTAAAAGTAAAAAGAAAGCTGCAGTAAAGTAGTAAAAGCTCCGACTTAGTCGGAGCTTTATAATTTTCTTAAAAATGTAACATTTAATAGCTTGAATAAATATCGTATAAATTATATAATAAATTTTGTTCAGAGATTAATTAGGAGGAGTAGAAATGGATTTAAAACAAAAAATCAGAATAGTGGATGGATTTCCTAAAAAAGGTATAAGCTTTAAGGACATAACTACATTAATTCAGGATAAGGATGCTTTAAAATATACTATAGATAAATTAGCTGAAAATCTAAAAGATAAGGGTATTGATGCTATTGTAGGACCAGAAGCAAGAGGTTTTATATTCGGTGTTCCATTAGCATATAAGCTGGGAGTTGGATTTATTCCAGTAAGAAAAAAGGGCAAGCTTCCTGCAGAAACAATTTCAATCAGTTATGATTTAGAATATGGCCAGGATGAACTTGAAATTCATAAAGATGGAATAAAAAAAGGACAGAGGATTGCAATAGTAGATGATCTTCTGGCAACAGGCGGCACAATAGAAACAGTAGCAAAGCTTGTGGAAAAGGTTGGCGGAGAGGTTGCATCCATAGATTTTGTTATTGAGCTTACGGATTTGAAAGGAAGAGAAAAACTAATGAAATACTCTGTTTCTTCTCTTGTAGAATATAATATTTAGCAAATAAATTGCAAATAATTAAACATTATTATATAATTATGTAAAGAATACGGCTGGTTTTACACCAGCCGTATATTTTACCTCATTACAGGAGATATATTATGAGTAGATTGATGGATAAAATTGGTAATAACAGTAATATTGATAAAGAATTTATAGAAAAAGTATATCAATTTGCATGTAAGGCTCATTGTAATCAAAAAAGAGTTTCTGGTGAGGATTATATAATTCATCCTGTAGAGGTTGCAATTATTCTTATTGATATGGGGATGGATACAAATACTGTAGCTGCAGGGCTACTACATGATGTTATAGAAGATACAAAATATTCCTATGATGATTTGAAATTAAACTTTAATGAAGAGGTAGCAAACTTAGTTGAGGGAGTCACTAAATTAGGAGAGATTGAATATAAAAGCAGGGAAGAGCAGCAGGCAGACAATGTTAGAAAAATGCTGCTGGCAATGGCTAAAGATGCCAGAGTTATTTTAATTAAACTTGCTGACAGGCTCCATAATTTAAGGACACTAAAGTATTTGCCTGAGGATAGACAAAAGCGAATAGCTAAAGAAACCATGGATATATATGCACCGCTGGCTCACAGACTGGGTATTTCAAAGGTTAAATGGGAGCTGGAGGATTTATCATTTAGGTACTTAAACCCAGAAGAATATTATGATTTAGCAAACAAAATTTCTATAAAAAGAGCTGAAAGAGAAAAGTACTTAGATAATATAAAGAATGAGATAAAAGAAAATCTAATGCAGTCAGGAATCGATTCTGATATAGACGGAAGACCAAAACACCTATATAGCATATATAGAAAGATGGTAAATAAAAGCAAAAGCCTTGATCAGATATTTGATATGATTGCTATAAGAATTCTTGTAGATAATGTAAAGGATTGTTATGCTGCACTTGGTATTTGCCATACAATATACAAACCTATGCCGGGAAGATTTAAAGATTATATTGCTATGCCAAAACCAAATATGTATCAATCTCTTCACTCTACTGTTATCGGACCTAAGGGACAGCCCTTTGAAATACAGATTAGAACCTTTGAGATGCATAAAACAGCTGAATATGGAATAGCAGCCCATTGGAAATATAAAGAAGGAATAAGCCCTACAACCAATAATAAGCTGGATTTGAAATTATCCTGGCTTAGAGAAATACTGGAATGGCAGGGAGAAACAAATGACCCTTCGGAATTTATTGAAGCCTTTAAGATAGATTTATTTTCTGATGAGATATTTGTCTTTACTCCAAAAGGTACAGTTATAAATCTTCCAAACAATTCAACACCTATAGATTTTGCATATAAAATACATACAGACGTAGGAAACAGATGTACAGGTGCTAAAGTAAACGGTAAAATAGTTCCTCTTGATTATAACCTTAAAACTGGTGAAATAGTTGAAATAATAACATCCTCCAGTAACAAGGGGCCTTCCATAGACTGGCTTAATATATCAAGCTCAAACAATGCAAAGTCTAAAATCAGAGCTTGGTTTAAGAAGATAAAAAGGGAAGAATATATAGATAAAGGAAAGGATGCCTTTGAAAAAGAAGCGAAAAAACAAGGGTATAATTTTGGAGAGCTTATAAAAGGGGATAACTTAGATATAATTCTAAAAAGATTTCATTTTAATTCTATAGATGACTTATATGCCGCTGCAGGAATTGGTTCTATAGTTCCTTCAAATATTATATTAAAGCTTAGAGAAAATGTAAAAGAAATAAAAACAAATGAAGATACAATAAAGGAAATTGAAAAAAATATTGAGAAAGAAACTAGTAAAAATGTAATTAAAAGCAGTAAAATAGGTGTAGTGGTTAAAGGTGTTGATAATATTCTAGTAAGATTTGCTAAATGCTGCAATCCGGTTCCTGGAGATGATATAGTAGGCTATATTACAAAAGGACGAGGCGTTTCTATTCATAGAAAAGACTGTAAAAATGCTGCTCTTCTTTCTGAGAATATAGATAATAAGATGGTTGAAGTAAGCTGGGGAAAGAGTGAAAATGCTTATTATACAGCTGAGATACAAATCAGGGCGGAGGATAGAGACAGGTTATTGTCAGATATTATGGAACTTATTACAGAATCAAAAATTCACCTTAATGCTGTAAGTGCTAAGGCTAAGAAAAACAATGTAGCTTATGTAGACATACAGCTTAGGATTAATAGTATAGAGAAGCTAAATGATTTAATTAAAGCATTTAGAAAAATCAAAGGAGTTTTAGAAGTATATAGAACAAAATCATAGGGGTGATATTATGAGAGCAGTAGTTCAAAGAGTTAAATCTTCAAGTGTTCAAGTTGATGGAAAAGTAATTGGCAGAATAGATAAAGGATTAAATATACTTGTAGCTGTATCAAAAGGTGATACAATGGAAGATGTAAATTTAATTAAAGATAAAATAATTAATTTAAGAATATTTCAAGATGATAATGAAAAGATGAATCTTTCCTTATTGGATGTATCAGGGGAACTTTTAGTGGTTTCCCAATTTACTTTATACGGAGACTGCAGAAAAGGAAGAAGGCCCAGTTTTATCGAATCAGAATCCGGAGAAAAAGCCAAGGAGCTTTATGATACTTTAGTTAAATTATTAAGAGAAGATGTTAAAAAGGTAGAAACCGGTGAGTTCGGAGCAGATATGCAGGTATATATCCAAAATGATGGTCCGGTTACACTGCTTTTAGACAGCAAAAAAGTTTTTTAAGGAGATAAACCATGGTAATCAAGAAAATATTATCAGGAGTATATGAAGAAAATACTTATATTCTGTGTGATGAAATATCAAAGGAAACTGCTGTAATAGATCCAGGCGTAGATAACCAGGAAGTTATTGATGAAATAGATAACTTAAGCGGAAACTTAAAGTATGTAATCTTAACCCATGGACATTTTGACCATACCGGAGGGGTTTACGGTTTAGTAAAGAAATATAGTGCTAAACTCATTATTAATAAAAAAGATGAGGATTTAGTTTTGGGAAAAGAAAAAATGTATGGACCTTACAGCCCGGATGGAAGCTTTATTAAGGCTGATATTTATGTAAAAGAGGGAGACGAATTTTATTTAGGAGAAAATAAGATTGCGGCAATTGAAACTCCGGGCCATACACCTGGCGGAATGAGCTATGTAGCAGAAGGAAGCTTATTTTCCGGAGATACTCTGTTTTTGCTTTCTGTTGGAAGATGTGATTTTTATGGAGGAGATTATGGGACACTTATTTCCAGCATAAAAGATAAACTATTTAATCTGCCTGAGGATACAGTAGTTTATCCGGGTCACGGGCCTAAAACTTTAATTAAAAATGAGAAAAGGTTTAACCAGTTTGTAAAATGAAGATATCACTAAATAATATAAAATATAAATATGAAATATTTCAGATTTTTAGTCTTTTTTATAATCAGGATGAAATAGAGTTTTCAGATATTGGTGAATTTAAAATTAATATTATAAAAAATAATATTATTATGGGGAACAATATTATTAAAGAGTATAGCTTTGATGAAGATTTGACAGAAAAGGAAAACATAAAAAAGTATGTATATTCATATCTGGTGGATACTTTTGGATATGGATTTCCCTATGGTACATTAGTAGGAATCAGGCCATCAAAGATTGCATCTAAGCTTTTAAAAGAAGGCTTTAATGAAAGCGAAATAATTAAATATTATGATAAATACTACTTAGCATCAAGTGAAAAAGCAAAGCTTTGCACAGAAGTTGCCGAAAATGAAAAAAAACTTTTAAATAATGACAGTCATAAGGTTAGCATATATGTGGGCATGCCCTTTTGCCCAACAAGGTGCATATACTGTTCCTTTGCTTCTAACCCAATCAGTTCAGTGAAACATTTAGTTCAGCCTTATCTTGAGGCTTTAACAAAGGAAATTGAGTATATAGGAAAGCTAATAAAGGAAAGAAATATTGAAATAGACTGTGTATATTTTGGAGGAGGTACTCCAACCTCAGTTGATGAAGAAAGTTTTGATAAAATAATGCGTGTTATCTATGATAATTTTGTCTGTGAAAAAAACATAAGAGAATTTACTGTAGAGTGTGGGAGAGCTGATTCCATAAACTTTAAAAAGTTAAATACAATGAAAAAATTCAATGTGGACAGAATAAGCATAAATCCTCAGTCTATGAATAACAGGACTCTTAAAATGATTGGAAGAAGCCATACTAAGGAAGATGTTATAAATATATTTAACATGGCCAGAAAATTATGTTTTGAAAATATTAATATGGATATTATAATAGGATTGGCAGATGAAGGAATTAATGAAATAAAAAATACAATGGATGAAATAGAAAAGCTTAATCCTGACAGTATAACCATTCATGGTCTTTCAATAAAAAGAGGTTCAAAGCTGAAGGATTCTGATAATAAGCAAGCGGCCAGAGGCTTTGACGAAATTTGTAATATGTATCAGGAAGCCCATGCTAGATCTAAAAAAATAGGAATGTTCCCTTATTATATGTACAGGCAAAAAAATATGATAGGCAACATGGAAAATACGGGATATTGTATGACCTCAAAAGAAGGTATATATAATATGGAAATGATTGAGGATAGTGAAAGCATATTAGCCTTTGGAGCAGACGGCGTATCTAAATATGTGGATACTAAAACCGGAAGGATAGACAGAACAGCTAATGTAAAAGACGTAAAAGAATATATAAATAGAATAGATGAAATGATAACAAGAAAAGTTCAGCTATTTTTTAAGGAGGAATTACAATGGCAGAATCACTAAACGGTCTTAAAAGGACCATTATGTGTGGTGAATTAAGAGAAACCCATATAGGAAAAAAAGAAACTGTAATGGGATGGGTAAGCAAGAAGAGAAACTTAGGAGGTCTTGTATTTGTAGACCTTAGAGACAGAACCGGTATAGTTCAAGTGGTATTTGGAGAGAAAGTAGATAAGGAAGCTTTTATAAAAAGTGATTCCTTAAAACCCGAGTACTGCATTGCAGTAACAGGAGAGGTAGTGAAAAGAGAATCTGAAAATTCCAATATGGAAACAGGCAGTATAGAAATTCTGGGAAGTACTTTAAAAATTCTTTCCGAATCTGAAACACCTCCAATTATAATAAAAGAGAACTTAGATACTGATGAAAACATCAGATTAAAATATAGATACTTGGATCTTAGAAGACCGGATATGCAGAAAATATTTATAATAAGGCATAAGACAGCCAAGGTTGTACGAGATTTTATGAATGAAAATGGATTCTTAGAGCTGGAGACTCCAATGCTTACAAAATCCACTCCTGAAGGGGCAAGAGATTATTTAGTTCCAAGCAGAAATTATGATGGAAGATTTTATGCTCTTCCTCAGTCACCTCAATTATTTAAGCAGTTATTTATGGTATCCGGATTTGACAGATATTTTCAGATTGTAAAATGCTTCAGAGATGAAGATTTAAGAGCAAACAGGCAGCCTGAATTTACTCAAATAGACATGGAAATGTCCTTTGTAGATATGGAAGATGTTATTGGGATAAATGAAAGATTAATACAAAAAGTTTTCAAAGAAATTAAAGGGATGGATATTGAAATTCCATTTATGAGAATGCCTTATAAAGAGGTTATGGATAAGTATGGAAGCGACAAACCGGATATAAGATTTAAGATGGAGATAAATGATATCAGTAAAATATTTGAAAATACCAGCTTTCAGATGTTTAAAGACACTTTAGAAAATGGGGGAAGTGTCAGAGCCATAAAAGTTGATGGCGGAGCAAACTTCTCAAGAAAAGAAATTGACAAACTGGGTGAGTTTGTTAAAACATATAAAGTTAAAGGGCTGTCATATATTGCATTTAAAGAAGATGGGGTTAAATCCTCAATATCAAAGTTCCTGTCTGAAGATGATATAGAAAAAATAAAAGAAAGCTTAAATGTAAACCTATCTGATATAGTATTTATTGCAGCAGATATTGACAAAAGAGTACTTAGTGCCATGGGAGCTTTAAGACTTGAAATAGCAAATAAGCTGAGCATATTAAAAGACAATAAAGAATTTAAATTCCTATGGGTTACTGAATTCCCTCTTCTGTCTTATGATGAAGAAGAGAAAAGATTTGTAGCAGAGCACCACCCGTTTACTATGCCTATGGATGAAGATATTAAATATTTAGACTCAGATCCTTTAAGAGTAAGAGCTAAAGCATATGATATTGTTTTAAACGGTGAGGAATTAGGCGGAGGAAGTATTAGAATTCATGATTCTGCCCTTCAGGAAAAAATGTTTAGTGTAATTGGTTTATCTAAAGAAAAGGCATGGGAAAGATTTGGATTTCTGCTTACAGCATTTAAATTTGGACCGCCGCCTCATGGAGGATTAGCTTTTGGCTTTGACAGATTTATAATGTTCTTAGCAGGTACTGGCAATATAAAAGATGTAGTAGCATTCCCTAAAAACCAGAATGCTTACTGCCCATTAACTGATGCACCAAGCACAGTAGACGAAAAACAGCTTACTGAACTTGGAATATCTTTAATTAATAGTGATATTTAAATAATTTTATTGTATAATATTAATATAGTCTATTGATAAATATTCCTACTGTGTACGCTGCTTTAATTAGCTTTGACCCAACACCTATCATATGGGATTCTGACTCGGGTTATGGATTGATGCTCTTTTTTGAGAACTTGAAGTAATGCGGAGGAAACCCACCTGCGAGAGCGGGATCTAAAATAATTAAAGTAACGGCACAGCAGGAATTTCTTTTATATTGAGGTGAAGTATGGAAAAAGAAGAAGTCATTAAAAATATTAATACCCGCCTTAAAAGGATAGAAGGTCAGGTAACAGGAATTGAGAAGATGTTTAACGATGGTGCCTGCTGCAGAGATATGCTTGTACAAATAGCAGCTGTTAGAGCTGCACTAAACAGAGTTGGCAGCATAATACTGCAGAACTACGCTAAATCATGTGTAATAGAAAATGAAGATAGTATTGAGGAATTAATTAAAACTTTAGATATGTTTTTAAAGTAAGCTAAATAAGCTTACTTTTTTACTGTAAAGTATAAAAATACTTGCTTATATTATTTATAAATAGTGGCAATACAATTGGAAAATAACATAAATTCAGTAAAAAAGGATGGGCGCAGGGAAGGTACTTCCTGCTGGTTTCAGGAGGGTGCAGAGCCGCAAAGCGGCGCCGAAGGGAACCTAAGGTTCCCTAGCGGAATCTGCGTCAGCAGATTTTTTTATTTTATTTATAAATTTTGATATTGTTCCTACAAAAAGGATAGAAATAACAATAATTACAGCAATCTGAAATGTATCCATGCCATATTTCAGAGCCTCGCTGTAATTCTCGGAGATTATGTAATACAATGTATAATATAATCCGCCCCCTGGAACTAAAGGAATAATAGCAGAAATAATAAATACTGTGACTGGAGCTTTTATTACTCTGGCCATAACCTCTCCATAAGTTCCAATAAGTATTGAAACAAAAAATGTAGAGCTTATCTGGGAGTATCCTGCTGATAATAATACATAGTAGAAAAGATAGCTTATTCCCCCACCCAGCGCAGAGTAAAACAGCTTTTCTCCTTTAATATTAAATAAAATTCCAAATGTAAGGGTAGCAATAAATGAAAAAATAAATTGTTTTATCATCTTATATACCTCCAAAAATAAAAGACCAAAGCTTTATTACAATACCTGTACCTACTGCAATTGCCAAAGCTGTTAATGCAGCTTCAAGGGCTCTTGTAAGGCCTGAAACTAAATCCCCTTCAATTGTATCTCTAATAGAGTTGATAAGAGCTACACCGGGAACTAAAGGCATAATTGATCCGATTATAATCTTGTCTAAGCTGAGAACTTTAAATTGTGAGCAGAATATTAAGGCAATAATTGATGTAATTATGCCTCCTATAACATTAATAAAGAAGTCATTTACATCATATTTGCTGGAAAAATTCATGTTAATCCTAAGCATAGCACCTATAATAAGAGATACTAAAGCATCATATATACTGCCGTTAAAAAGAAGAGTGAAAAAAAACGCAGCCAAAGAGGAGGATATTACCAGAACTAAATTACTATAGCTTCTGCTGTTGGAGATTTTTTCTAATTCCTTCTCAAATTCCAGAGGGGATATTACCTTATTCTGAACCTTTCTTGAAAGATCATTTACCATGGATACCTTTTCTAAATTTATAGTTCTATATTTTATTCTTTTTATTATTGAAAGATTATTGCCCCGTTCATCTTCTGCTGAAAACATTATTCCGGTAGGCGTAACATAGGAATCAGCATTTTTTATATTATAGGCCTGACAGATTAAATTAATAGTCTCTTCAACCCTATATGTTTCGCCACCGTTTTCTAAAATGATTTTTCCGGCTTCTACAGCCATATATGAAATATTCATAAAAATCTCCTTAAAAATGAAATGAGCAAAATTTTCATAATTAAAAATAGCCAAAGGTAATTATTCAATTTACTTAAATACTAAAGTATTATATCACACTATATTAATAAATTGAATAATTCTAATTTTACTGAACATAATAATT
>JBAXYJ010000045.1:0-14616 GCA_041670885.1 Clostridiaceae bacterium | reverse complement strand
TGTTGTCTTACCATGATCTACGTGTCCTATTGTTCCAATGTTTACATGAGGTTTTGTTCTTGAATATTTTTCCTTTGCCATTTTTATATCTCCCTTCTAAATTACTTTGTTCCAATTATCTGCTCTTGAATACTCTTTGGTACTTCTTCAAAATGATCAAATTCCATACTGTAAGTACCTCTACCCTGTGTTCTTGATCTTAAGGATGTAGAATACCCAAACATCTCAGACAGTGGAACAAACCCTCTTATTATCTGAGCTCCGCTTCTTGGTTCCATTCCTTCAATTTTTCCTCTTCTTGAAGAAATGTCTCCCATTACATCTCCCATATATTCTTCAGGAACTGTAACTTCAACTTTCATCATTGGCTCTAAAATCACTGGGTCAGCTTTTTGCATTGCATTTTTAAATGCCATTGATCCAGCAATCTTGAAGGCCATTTCAGATGAGTCAACTTCATGATATGAACCATCAACAAGTCTTACTTTAAAGTCTATAACCGGGTATCCAGCGAGTATTCCCGAATGTGATGCTTCTCTAATACCATTATCTATTGGCTGAACATATTCCTTTGGAACTGATCCTCCAACTGTGGCATTTTCAAAAACGTAATCTCCTTTTATTGGTATCATCTCAATTACAGCATGACCGTACTGTCCTCTACCACCAGACTGTCTTACAAACTTACCTTCTGCTTTAACAGCCTTTCTGATAGTCTCTTTATACGCAACCTGTGGTTCACCAACGTTACATTCTACTTTAAATTCTCTCTGAAGTCTGTCAACAATTATCTCCAGGTGAAGTTCTCCCATACCTGCAATGATTGTTTGACCTGTTTCCTGATTTGTATAAGTTCTGAAAGTTGGATCCTCTTCAGCAAGCTTTGCTAAGGCAATTCCCATCTTTTCCTGGCTGGCTTTTGTCTTAGGCTCTATAGCTACGTTAATAACCGGCTCTGGGAAATCCATACTTTCCAGTACTATAGGGTGATTCTCATCACATAAAGTATTACCAGTTGTAGTTTCTTTTAAACCTACGATGGCACCTAAGTCTCCAGCTCTAAGCTCTTCAACTTCTTCTCTGTGATTTGCATGCATCTTAACAAGTCTTCCTATTCTTTCTCTCTTTCCTTTATTGGAATTAAGAACATAAGAGCCGCTTGTCATAACTCCGGAATATATTCTTGCAAATGCCAGCTTTCCTATAAATGGATCTGTAGCAATCTTAAATGCCAAAGCTGCCATTGGCACATCATCAGATGCTGGTCTTTCTTCAACAGTATCTTCATCTGGTACTGTTCCTTTTATAGCAGCGATATCAAGTGGAGACGGCATATAATCAACAACGGCATTAAGCATCATCTGAACACCCTTATTTTTATATGATGATCCACAAATTACAGGTACAAGCTCATTAGCACAAACAGCTTTTCTCATTGCCTTTTTAAGCTCATCAACTGTTATTTCTTCGCCTTCAAGATATTTCTCAGTAAGATCTTCATCCAGTTCAACAATGGATTCAATCATGGCTGCTCTATATTCAGCTGCTTTATCTTTTAAATCAGCTGGAATCTCTGTTTCTTCAATTTTAGTTCCTAAATCATTTTCATATATTTCTGCTTTATTCTTTATTAAATCTATTATTCCAATGAAACCATCTTCGGCACCAACCGGAATTTGTATTGCAACAGCATTAGCGTGAAGTCTTTCTTTTAACATTTTTATGCAGTTAAAATAATCAGCTCCAACAGAGTCCATCTTATTAACATATACCATTCTTGGTACTTTATAATTATCTGCCTGTCTCCATACTGTTTCTGTCTGTGGTTCTACACCACCTTTTGCATCTAATACAGTAACGGCACCATCAAGAACCCTTAAGCTTCTCTCAACTTCAACTGTGAAGTCCACATGCCCTGGTGTATCAATAATGTTTATCTGATGTTCTTTCCAAAAACATGTTGTTGCAGCTGAGGTTATAGTTATACCTCTTTCCTGCTCCTGAACCATCCAGTCCATTGTGGCCTGACCCTCGTGAACTTCTCCTATTTTATGAGTTTTACCTGTATAAAATAAAACACGTTCAGTTGTTGTGGTTTTTCCAGCATCTATATGTGCCATTATTCCTATATTTCTATATCTACTTAGTGGAACATTTCTAGCCAAAACTTCTCCTCCTCTTTCTAAAACTTGAGAAAACTGCTTTGGCAAGGCCAAAACAGTTTAATATTAGTATCTGTAATGTGCAAAAGCCTTGTTAGCTTCAGCCATTTTATGAGTATCTTCTCTCTTTTTTACAGCAGCTCCGGAATTATTTGCAGCGTCTAAAAGCTCTCCTGCTAATCTTTCTCTCATGAACTTTTCTCCTCTTTTATCTGCTGCTGCAAGAAGCCATCTGATACCTAAAGTCTGTCTTCTCTCTGGTCTGACTTCCTGTGGAACCTGATATGTTGCACCACCTATTCTTCTTGCTTTTACTTCAAGAAGAGGCATGATGTTGTTCATGGCTGTTTCAAAAACCTCTAAAGGTTCTTTTCCTGATTTTGCTGCCATTATATCAAAAGCATCATAGCAAATTTTCTCTGCTACGCCTTTTTTACCGTCCTCCATTACGTTATTAACAAGCTTTGTTACAACCTTGCTGTCGTAAACTGGATCTGGCAATACATCTCTTTTTGCGATATGTCCTTTTCTTGGCACTTTTCTTCCCTCCTTAACAACTATTTATTTAAGTTCATCGGTACTCGACAAGATATCTTGCCGTAAAGCGCTTGCATCCTATTTATATTATATATAAACCCGATACATAGCACTAATCAAGTTACTTTTTCTTAGGTCTCTTAGCACCATATTTACTTCTGCTCTGCATTCTGCCGGTAACTCCTGCAGTATCCAAAGCTCCTCTGACAATGTGGTATCTTACTCCTGGAAGGTCTTTTACTCTTCCTCCTCTTATAAGAACAACACTGTGCTCCTGCAGATTATGTCCTACACCTGGAATATAAGCAGTAACTTCATAACCATTTGTAAGTCTAACTCTGGCAATTTTTCTTAAAGCTGAGTTTGGCTTCTTAGGTGTAGTAGTTTTAACAACTGTACATACTCCTCTTTTTTGTGGACATTCTTTTAATGCTGGTGCTGTTGACTTGCTAGATACGGTTTTTCTTCCTTTTCTAACTAGTTGGTTAATTGTTGGCATTTAGTGCACCTCCTTTTTAATATAATCTATATAAAAAAGATTATAACAACATTATAGTGTTATAGCTGTAGCTGCTCCTACGTCTATACCACAAAGTCTTCCGAGTTCTTTTTTCGACTCAACATAAACTATTTCTACAGACTTTTCATGAGCTAATTTAACTACAGGTTCTATTAAATCTTTGTCTGCATTAAGAGCTATATAAACTCTCTCACCTTCTCCATTATTGAGGTGCTTTAATGTCTGCTTTATACCTACAGCAAACTTACCTTCAAATCTTTGGATCAATGTGAACCCTCCCTGCAAATTACGTAGAGAAGGAAAATCCTCCTCTACATACAAAATGTATTTTATCATTTTAACCTGCGAATGTCAATAAACTTGGATTATATATTATGATCTTCCATGTTATTCACAGTATCGCTGGCATTTTCTATGGTTATCCTTCTGTATTTAGGCATTCCTGTTCCGGCTGGGATCAGCTTGCCTATAATAACATTTTCCTTAAGTCCAATAAGCGGATCTATCTTTCCTTTTATTGCTGCATCTGTAAGAACCCTTGTTGTCTCCTGGAAGGATGCTGCTGAAAGGAAGGAATCTGTAGCGAGCGCTGCCTTGGTTATACCAAGAAGTGCTATTCTTCCAACTGCTTCTTTGCCTCCCAATCCAGATACCCTATTGTTCTCTTCTGCAAAATCAAACATATCAATCATTGATCCTGGAAGCAGATTAGTGTCTCCAGCATCTTCAATCTTTATCTTTCTTGTCATTTGTCTTATTACAACTTCCAGATGTTTATCATTTATATCAACACCTTGGAGTCTATAAACCTTCTGAACTTCTGAAAGCAGGTAATTTCTAACTCCATTAACTCCCTTTATCTTTAAAACATCATGAGGATTAACGGAACCTTCTGTAAGCTCATCTCCTGCTGATATTTCTTCATCTTCGAAGTTCTTAAGTCTGGAACCAAATGGAAGATCATAGGTGAATTCTTCTCCACCTTCTGTTGTTATTACTACAGATCTCTTTTTCTTTGTTTCCTCTACTCTTACCTTACCGGATACTTCAGACACTATAGCTAAGCCCTTTGGTTTTCTGGCTTCAAAAAGTTCTTCAACTCTAGGAAGACCTTGAGTTATATCTGATCCTGCAACACCACCGGTATGGAATGTTCTCATTGTAAGCTGTGTACCTGGCTCTCCAATGGACTGAGCTGCAATAATTCCAACTGCTTCTCCAATATTAATTTCCTGAGCAGTTGCCATATTCATACCATAGCATTTAGCGCAAACACCATGATTGCAATTGCAGGTAAATACAGATCTTATTCTTGTCTTTCTTATTCCTGTTTTTACTACTTTCTTAGCAAGAATCGGGTCTATATATGTGTCTCTTGCAACTACTATTTCACCCGTCTTTGGATCCTTAATATCCTCAGCAATATATCTTCCTGTAATTCTTTCCTCCAGGGATTCTATTACCTGATCTCCTTCTTTAATCTCAGATACCAGGAAGCCCTCTTTTGTTCCGCAGTCCTCTGTTCTTACTATAACATCCTGTGATACATCAACAAGTCTTCTTGTTAAATATCCAGAGTCTGCAGTCTTCAGCGCTGTATCTGCATTTCCCTTTCTAGCTCCATGAGTTGAAATAAAATACTCTAATACATCAAGACCTTCTCTGAAGGAGGATCTTATAGGAAGCTCCAGTATCTTACCGGAAGGACTTGCCATAAGTCCTCTCATACCTGCCAGCTGTTTAATCTGACTCTTGGAACCTCTGGCTCCGGAATCTGCCATCATATATATTGGATTAAATTTATCCAAGCTGTCCATTAGTGCATTTGCAACTTCTTCTGTTGTTTTTGTCCATTTATCAATTATCTTTTGATATCTTTCTTCTTCTGATATAAATCCCCTTCTGAATGACTTTTCGATAGTATCAACTACCTTATCAGCATCAGCAAGAAGTAATTTCTTAGCTTCTGGTACTGTCATGTCAGATGTGGAAACTGTTATAGCACTAATTGTGGAATAATGATATCCCTTAGCTTTAATATTATCAAGCATGATAGATGTCTTAGTTGGTCCATTTAACATATAACATTTGTCAATTATCTTACCCAGTGCTTTTTTATTAACTAAGAAATCAACCTCAAGTTTAACTTCATTACCTGGAACTTCCCTGTCTACAAATTCTAAGTTTTGAGGAATTGATTCATTAAATATAAGTTTTCCAGGAGTGGTATCTATTATACTTTCATATTCCTTGCCATTGTATATGGCTTTTCTCTTTACTTTAATTTTAGCGTGTATATCAATCTTATGCAGTTCATAAGCCATAATTACTTCATCTGGGTTGGAGAAATATAATCCCTCTCCCTTTGCATTATCCTTATCTATAGTCAGGTAGTATGACCCTAGAACCATATCCTGAGTAGGAATAACAACCGGCTTGCCATCTGAAGGCTTTAATATATTATGAGCTGCCAGCATAAGAAATCTTGCTTCAGCTTGAGCTTCAACAGACAGAGGAACGTGAACTGCCATCTGGTCACCGTCAAAGTCAGCATTGTAAGCTGTACATGCAAGAGGATGAAGCTTTATCGCTCTTCCCTCAACTAAAACTGGCTGGAATGCCTGAATTCCAAGTCTGTGAAGTGTGGGGGCACGGTTTAATAAAACCGGATGATCTGAAATAACCTCTTCCAGTATATCCCAAACCTGAGACTGAACTCTCTCAACCATTCTCTTTGCACTTTTTATATTATGAGCTGCACCGCTGAGTACCAGCTTTTTCATAACAAAGGGCTTGAAAAGCTCCAGTGCCATTTCTTTAGGAAGTCCACACTGATACATCTTAAGCTCAGGACCTACTACTATAACGGAACGGCCTGAGTAGTCAACTCTTTTCCCAAGTAAGTTTTGTCTGAATCTTCCCTGCTTACCCTTCAGCATATCAGATAATGATTTAAGAGGTCTGTTTCCAGGCCCTGTTACAGGTCTTCCTCTTCTGCCATTATCAATGAGTGCATCAACTGCTTCCTGAAGCATTCTTTTTTCGTTTCTTACTATAATATCCGGAGCTCCTAAATCAAGCAGCTTCTTAAGTCTGTTATTTCTGTTAATAACTCTTCTGTATAAGTCATTTAAGTCTGATGTGGCAAATCTGCCTCCATCTAGTTGAACCATAGGTCTTAAATCTGGCGGAATTACTGGAATTACATCTATTATCATCCATTCAGGCTTATTCTTAGAATTTCTAAAGGCTTCAACAACTTCAAGCCTTCTTATAACTCTAATCCTTTTCTGGCCTGTGCTTGTTTTCAAATCATTTCTTAAATCATTGCCCATCTTATCTAAGTCTATCTCAGATAAAAGCCTTTTTATTGCTTCCGCTCCCATACCTACAGTAAACGTAGTACCATACTTTTCAATGGCATCTCTATACTCTTTTTCAGATAAAATCTGTTTTCTGGAAAGAGGAGTTTCTTTAGGGTCTAATACAATGTAGGAAGCAAAATATAGTACTTTTTCCAGCGATCTTGGTGACATATCAAGTATAAGTCCCATTCTGGATGGTATGCCCTTAAAATACCAGATATGAGAAACAGGGGCAGCAAGTTCTATATGCCCCATTCTCTCTCTTCTTACTTTAGATGTGGTTACTTCAACTCCACATCTGTCACAGACAATCCCTTTATAACGAATTCTCTTATATTTTCCACAGTGACATTCCCAGTCTTTTATAGGTCCGAATATTCTCTCACAAAACAGACCATCCTTTTCAGGCTTTAATGTTCTGTAATTTATGGTTTCAGGCTTTTTTACTTCTCCTCTTGACCATTCTCTAATCTGTTCTGGTGAAGCTAAGCCTATTTGAATAGCATCAAAATTATTAAGCTCAAACAAGGGTTAGTCCTCCCTTCAAATTAATGTTCTTCATCATAATCATCTATTTCAAGTCCTGACTCTAAATCCTCTAAAGATATCTGATTATCATCAAATTCTTCATCGACATCATAACTTTGTCCTTCCAGGTACTCATCTCCAGCAGGTGTCTCCATTAACTCTTCTGTACCTTCTAAGTTAATATCGCCTTCTACTGTTTCATCCTCTGTCAAATCCTTAATACTCAGTTCCTGATCTTCATACAATACCTTAACATTCAAGCATAATGCCTGAAGTTCTTTAATCAATACCTTAAAGGATTCTGGTACACCAGGTTCTGGTATGTTTTCACCTTTAACTATTGCTTCATAGGTTTTAACTCTGCCTACCACATCATCTGACTTAACAGTTAGGATTTCCTGAAGGGTGTGAGCAGCACCATATGCTTCTAATGCCCAAACCTCCATCTCACCAAATCTCTGACCACCAAACTGTGCTTTACCGCCAAGTGGCTGCTGAGTTACAAGGGAGTATGGCCCGGTTGATCTGGCATGAATTTTATCGTCTACCAGATGAGCAAGCTTTAATATATACATATATCCAACGGTTACTCTGCTGTCAAAAGGTTCTCCGGTTCTTCCATCATAAAGAACTGTCTTACCGTCTTCATCATACCCTGCATCTTTTAGGCATCCTCTTATTTCTTTTTCAGTGGCTCCGTCAAATACTGGTGTGGCAACATGCCATCCAAGCTCTGCGGCTGCCCAGCCTAAATGAACCTCAAGTACCTGCCCTATATTCATACGGGAAGGTACGCCCAGAGGATTTAAGCATATCTGAAGTGATCTGCCGTCCGGAAGGAATGGCATATCCTCAACAGGGAGTACTCTGGAAATAACACCCTTATTACCATGTCTTCCCGCCATTTTATCTCCTACTGAGATCTTTCTTTTCTGTGCTATATAACATCTTACCAGCTCATTTACTCCTGGCGGAAGTTCATCATTATTTTTTCTCTGGAATACCTTAACATCGACTATTATACCTGCTTCTCCATGAGGAACCCTAAGAGATGTATCTCTTACTTCTCTTGCTTTTTCTCCAAATATAGCTCGGAGTAGTTTCTCTTCTGCAGTAAGCTCAGTTTCTCCCTTTGGTGTTACCTTTCCAACCAGAATATCACCGGATCTAACTTCAGCTCCAATTCTTATTATGCCTCTTTCATCCAAGTCTTTAAGAGCATCATCACCAACGTTTGGAATATCACGGGTTATTTCTTCAGGTCCGAGTTTTGTATCTCTTGACTCTGATTCATACTCTTCTATATGAATGGAAGTAAATACGTCATCTCTTACTAATTCCTCAGAAATCAGCATAGCATCCTCGTAGTTATAACCTTCCCATGTAATAAATCCCATTCTGATATTTTTGCCTAAAGCTATCTCGCCAAGATCTGTGGAAGGTCCGTCTGCTAAAACTTCACCCTTGCCAACTATCTCTCCTTTTGATACTATAGGCTTCTGGTTTATACAGGTTCCCTGGTTTGATCGTTTAAACTTAAGCATATGGTATATATCATACCCGCCGTCGCTGTCTCTCTTAACCCTTATTTCATTTGCACTTACATATGAAACAACACCTGCATTTTTAGCTTTTGGAAGAACTCCGGAATCTACAGCTGCTTTAAACTCTATTCCAGTTCCAACTATTGGAGCTGACGGCATTAAAAGCGGAACTGCCTGACGCTGCATATTTGATCCCATAAGAGCACGGCTGGCATCATCATTCTCAAGGAATGTGATCATAGCTGTAGCAACTGAGACAAGTTCTCTCGGGGATACATCCACTAAATCAACATCGTGCTTATTAACTACAAGAACATCATCTTTTGATCTTACAGTTACTTTATCATCCAAGAAATGTCCTTCATCGTCTGTTGGTTCATCAGCCTGAGCTATAAGGTAATGATCTTCTACATCTGCAGTTACATAAATTATTTCCTTTGTAATTCTTCCATTTTCTTTATCTACAACTCGGTATGGAGCTTCAATAAAGCCATATTCATTAACCTTAGCATAAGATGCTAAAGAGTTGATTAATCCTATGTTTGGTCCTTCAGGAGTCTCTATAGGGCACATTCTTCCATAATGGGAATTGTGAACGTCTCTAACTTCAAATCCCGCTCTTTCTCTTGATAATCCTCCAGGTCCTAAAGCTGAGAGCCTTCTCTTATGAGTAAGCTCAGAAAGAGGATTTGTCTGGTCCATAAATTGAGAAAGCTGTGATGAACCAAAAAACTCCTTAATTGAGGCAGCAACCGGTCTTATATTAATAAGTGCCTGAGGAGTCACTACATCCTGGTCCTGTATAGTCATTCTCTCTTTAACAACTCTTTCCATTCTGGAAAGTCCTATTCTAAATTGATTCTGAAGGAGCTCTCCTACAGATCTTAATCTTCTGTTCCCAAGATGGTCAATATCATCCACGTTACCTATTCCATAGCTTAAGCCCATTTCATAATTTACTGTAGCAAACATATCATCTCTTACAATGTGCTTTGGAATAAGCTTATGAATATTCTTCTTTATTTCTTCTTTAATCGCAGCTTCATCTTTATTATTATCTAATATTTCTTTAAGAGTAGGATAATGTACCTTTTCTCTTATTCTTATATCATCTATATTAAAATGGATAAAGGAATGGATATCGACAAAATTATTGCCCATAATCCTAACAATGCTGTCCTCTATCATTATGTCAACAACGTTAATACCGCTGTTTTCTATCTCAAGAGCCTTTTTTCTTGATATCTTTTCTCCATTAGATACCAGAATCTCTCCAGTTTCATTATTAATAATATCTTGAGCTGCTACTCTATCTTCAATTCTTAAAGATATTGCTAATTTTTTGTTAAATTTATATCTTCCAACTCTTGATAGATCGTATCTCTTTGGGTCAAAAAATAAAGAGTCAATCAATGAAACAGCACTCTCTACTGTAGGCGGTTCACCTGGTCTTAGTCTCTTATATATCTCAAGTAATGCTTCATCCTTTTTTGTAGTATTATCTTTCTCTAATGTAGCCTTAAGCCGCGGGTTATCTCCAAATCCCTCTAAAATCTCGCTGTCTGTAGAGTACCCGAATGCCCTCAATAAAACAGTTATTGGAAGCTTTCTCTGTTTATCAATTCTAACATATACTATCTCGTTTGAGTCTGTCTCATACTCAAGCCAAGCTCCTCTGTTTGGTATAACAGTGGAAGAATATAATTTCTTTCCTGTTTTATCCACAGAAAAGTTATAATATACTCCAGGAGACCTAACTAGTTGACTTACAATAACTCTTTCAGCTCCATTAATAACAAAAGTACCTTGATCTGTCATAAGTGGAAAATCTCCCATAAATACTTCCTGATCTAAAGATTCTCCTGTCTCAGAATTAGTAAGTCTTACAGTAACCTTTAATGGTGCAGCATAGGTTGAATCTCTATCCTTGCATTCTTCAACATCATACTTGATATTCTCCATATCCAGCTTATAGTCAACAAATTCAAGAATTAATCCTCCCTTGTAGTCTGTAATAGGATTAATATCATCAAATACTTCCTCTAATCCTTCGTCAAGGAACCATTTATAGGAGTCCAGCTGCACTTCTATTAAATTAGGCATTTCCCCTACTTCTTTAAGCTTTGAGAAGCTCATTCTTGTTCTTCTTCCAACCTTCACAGGATGTACCATTGACTCTCACCCCTTGCATAAACTAAAATAATCATAGGCATAGTATCCCTGCGGACCTATGCTTATGAATTTTCAAATGGAATTATTGCCAATCTTTACAATTTTAATTCAAAATGCATTTATTTTAAATTATTTTGTTTATATTGGTGCATTTTCTTATAGTAACACATGGCTAATTCCATGTCAATACCAGAAATAAAAAAGGCACATATGGTGCCTTTTTATACTACTTTATTTCAACAACTGCCTTTACTTCTTCAAGTTTAGCTTTTATTGATTCAGCTTCGTCTTTTGTAACTCCTTCTTTAACTGCCTTTGGAGCTCCATCAACTACTTCCTTTGCTTCTTTTAATCCAAGACCTGTTATTTCTCTAACAGCCTTTATAACCTTTATCTTTTCAGGACCTGTTTCTTTAAGAATAACATCAAATTCTGTTTTCTCTTCAGCAGCTGCTGCTGCTGGTGCTGCTCCTGCTGCTGGTGCTGCTGCACTTACACCAAATTCCTCTTCACATGCTTTAACTAATTCGTTTAAATCTAATACACTCATTTCTTTTATAGCTTGAATAATTTCTTCTCTTGTCATTTAATGACACCTCCAAATTTACATTATTTATTCTAAAGATTGTTGTTTTTCGCTGATAGCGCTAACTAAGTATACAAATTTTGATAGTGGAGCTTTTAAGCTTCCAAGCAATTTCCCGATAAGTACATCCTTTGGTGGTATAGATGCAAGAACTAATGTCTTTTCAGTATCATATACTTCACCTTCAACTATAGCTGCTTTAAGCGCAAATTTCTTATGATCTTTTGCAAAATCATTTAAAACTCTGGCTGGAGCTGTTGGATCCTGGTATCCTAATGCAACAGAAGTAGGTCCTTCTAAAAATGTTGATATTCCATCTAGTCCTAATTCTTTAGCTGCAAGATTAGTTAAGGAATTTTTATATACCTTATATTCAATACCTGCTTCTCTGAGATTCTTTCTAAGTAATGTGTCTTCTTCTACTGTAAGTCCCTGATAATTAGCAAATACTACACCTTTTGCTTTTTCTAATTTTCCCTTGATTTCTGCTACTTTGACTTCTTTTACCTGTCTATTGTTTTCTGGCACTTTCGTCCACCTCCTCACATTGGAACTTTAAAAATTAAAAAAGTCCCTCCAAAGAAGAGAGACCAATAATCAATTTATTGTAACCCTGGGCAGGTTGATTTCTCGTTATGCATAAGCACCTGCTTTCTTTGGAGTTTTTACATATTCAATTTTAAAATTCTTAAATGCTGATTACAAATTAATTATAATTATTTTTATATATTAGTCAAGTACTTTAGTTGGATTTATCTTAACTCCAGGCCCCATTGTGCTTGAAATAGATACTGACTTTAAGTACTGACCCTTAGCTGCTGCTGGTTTTGCTTTTACAATAGCTTCCATTATAACTTTAAAGTTCTCCATAAGCTTTTGAACTCCAAAAGAACTCTTTCCTATTGGAACATGAATTATAGATGTTTTGTCAACTCTATATTCAACTTTACCGGCTTTAATATCTGCCAGTGCTCTGGCTACATCAAATGTAACTGTACCTGACTTTGGGTTAGGCATTAATCCTCTAGGTCCTAAAACCCTTCCTAATCTACCAACTAAACCCATCATATCAGGAGTAGCTATAACCGCATCAAATTCAAGCCAATTTTGCTTTTGGATTTTATCCATATACTCCTCAGCTCCAACATAATCTGCACCAGCTTCTTCAGCTTCTTTAACCTTGTCACCCTTTGCAAATACCAAAACCCTAACTGTTTTACCAGTTCCATGTGGTAATACAATGGCTCCTCTAACCTGTTGGTCTGCATGCCTGGGATCTACTCCAAGTCTAACAGCAAGTTCAACTGTTTCATCAAACTTAGCCTTAGAAGTCTTTACTACTAAATCTACTGCTTCTGCAGATGTGTAAAGAACACTCTTATCGACAAGCTTGGAACTTTCCAGATACTTTTTACCTATCTTTGTCATATTAATCCTCCTTTGTGGTAATTACGGTTTATACCTCCCACAGATTTAACTATTCCTCTACTACGATTCCCATACTTCTTGCAGTACCGGCTACCATGCTCATAGCAGCTTCAACTGTTCCTGCATTTAAGTCCGGCATTTTAAGTTCAGCTATTTCTCTGAGTTTAGCCTTTGAAACCTTAGCAACTTTTGTTTTATTAGGTACTCCTGATCCACTTTCAATTCCAACCGCCTTCTTAAGAAGAACTGCTGCCGGCGGAGTCTTTAGTATAAAACTAAAGGATCTATCCTGAAAAACTGATATTACTACAGGAATTATTAGTCCAGCTTGCTGTGCAGTCTTTGCATTGAATTCTTTACAGAATCCCATAATATTAACACCGTGTTGTCCTAGTGCAGGTCCAACCGGTGGTGCTGGTGTAGCCTTTCCTGCAGGAAGCTGTAATTTGATCATTCCTACTACTTTTTTAGCCATATTTACACCTCCTATTTGTGGTAAATTGCGGGGCTTTTGCCCCTCCCACTTATACGACTAATGTCTTATAAGTTAATCAAGCTTTTTTATTTGATGAAAGTCAAGTTCAGCAAGAGTATCTCTGCCAAACATACTGACTAAAGCTTTGACCTTTTGTTTTTCAAGATTAATATCTTGAATTTCAGCTTCGAAGTTTTCCAATGGGCCGGATATAACCTGAACCTTTTCGCCTATTGAGAAATCTGCATCTACAAGCTTTTCAGCTATGCCCATATTTCTAACTTCATCATCACTTAGTGGTACTGCTTTGGAATTAGGTCCAACAAAACCTGTTACACCTCTTGTATTTCTGACAATATACCATGTTTCATCTGACATAATCATCTTTATAAGTACATATCCTGGAAATTTCTTTCTTAAAGTAATTTTTCTTTTTCCATCTTTATTCTCCACAAACTCTTCTAAAGGAATCTGAACATCCTGAAATAAGTCGTGGATATTTCGATTATCAATTGTCTTTTCCAATGTTGCTTTTACTTTATTTTCATAACCAGAATAAGTATGTACCACATACCATCTAGCTCTTTCTGTCATAAAAATCACAGATGAAGCTAAGCCTCATCTTAACCTCCTTTTTTTTATTTTACAAATAATAATCTATAGAGGTTACTAAAACCATAATCGAATATACTTATAATTACTAGTAATATTAAGCAAAACACAACTGTAATTAAGGATGACTTTTTAACATCCTTCCATGTAGGCCAGGTTATTCTTTTTAATTCTGCTTTTAATTCTCTGAAGATACCAACTATACCTTTTCTTTTTGTATCATTAGTATTTAATACCTTCTCATTACCTGCCATAATTTCACATCCTTAATAAATTACTTCGTTTCCTTGTGTAGAGTATGCTTGTGGCAGAATTTACAATACTTTTGCATTTCTAATCTATCAGGATCATTCTTTTTGTTTTTCATAGTATCATAGTTTCTTTGTTTGCATTCAGTACACGCTAATGTAATCTTTACTCTCATGGGTTACACCTCCTACTTAAAATAAGACGTGGTGCACATCTTATTAAAACATTCATTTATTAATGTATCATATAAGAATTTATGTGTCAATAAATTGTTCAAGTTTTAAAAGGACCAGGTATTAACCCAGCCCTAATTGGATTACTCTAAAATAGTAGTAACAACTCCTGAACCTACTGTTCTTCCGCCTTCTCTTATAGCGAATCTTAATCCTTCATCCATTGCTACCTGTGTTATTAATTCTACAGTCATATCTATATGAT
>JBAXYJ010000044.1:0-14822 GCA_041670885.1 Clostridiaceae bacterium | reverse complement strand
CTGCAGCGTAGCAGTATCTATGAGCTTTGTTATTTTTTTATATCTTGAAGTAATTCATTTACATCTGAAACTGTTATTAGATCAGCCATGTTATTTTTATGATAAAATCAATAAATATTGGATTAGAAATTAATAACTTTTCTATGTCTATAGGAATTGTATTTCTTGTTTTTGCTGCTAAAGTTCGGAAGGACCATTTATTGTCCAGTCTTTTATTTTTTACATAATTGCCGAAATCAACATCTTTTAATATCCTATATAAGCCAAATTGTACTTAAAATAGGTGCAATATAGTAAGCTATCATGCTTACACGATAACTAAACCAGTACCTGCCTGAAAATACTAAATTCAACAAATTAATATTTATATGCTTTAGCAGCAGGAATTCATTTAAGTAAGAATTTGTAGTAAAATAAATTTAAAGCTTGAAATTACGAAAAAGGAGTTAAAATGAAAGTAATTTTTGAATTTAAAAACATAAAGGGCGAAATAAGTAAAGAAAATAATATAGAAAAAGAATTAACAAATGATGAAATCCTTGTAATACTAAATGCAAAGGAAACGGCTTACCCGGTAAATAGCTCATTTTTATTTACACCTAAGCATTGCATAATTGAAAATTCCACTTATGATATGTTTACAGAACCATATAAATTGAGAATAACTCTTAGAGAAAAAATATAATGAGGTATAGTGGTTTAATACAAAATAGCTAGCATAATAGTAATTTAGCAGCAGAGATAATATAAAAATAAATTTCAAGGGGTTTAATTTAAAAAAGAGGTGAACCTGATGACAAAAATATTAGTTATTTTTTCCGCTGAAAACACCAAAAATATTTTTAACAACACTTTTGCCGGTATTTATCATTAGCTGGCCAGGATACCTTTTCAGTTTAAAATTATACAATTCGAATATAGGTACAAGAAGGTTCATTGTATCTACATAGCCATCTCTTATATACCCTGATATACTTTCTTTAGAAAAATCTAATATGGTTGACAAGCTTACTCTCTCGTAAAAATTTGGAGTAATATATATAATTTTACAATTAGGGAAGCTGCTTAAATCTAATTTATAATTCTTATCTACATTTACTGCAAGTATTAAATTAAAGCCCTCTTTGTATAAAGGTCTGATTGGCAGGTTATCTGAGAAGCCGCCATCTATATACTTAGTATTTTCGATTTCTTCACATCCATAAACAGGAGGAAGAGCAGAGGTGGCACATAGAATTTTATTAACGGTTTCCACATTGTAGTCATTTAATTTAAAGTATTTTGCATCTACACTTGGAAGTGCACTGCAGGCAGCGTATATTGGCATTGCAGGGGAAAGTGCTTTAAGAATATTCAGATTATCCATAATGTCCATGAGTCCCTGCCTTGAAACATTTCCCTGCCCTAGTAGGCCTGGCAGGTGTTTCTTTATAAAATCTAAATTTTTACTGCCTAAAAACATTTCTATACTTTTGGCAAAAAGGTTTAAATTATCAATTGGCAGTATTTTTTCTTTTGTAAGATCCAGCCATATATTTTCTGCCAGCTCATAATCCTTCAGTGCGAAAAGTACTGCATTTAAAGCACCAATTGAAGTGCCCGATACACCTTGTATGTAATTATCAATATTTAATTCTTTTATTGCACTCCATACACCAATTTGGTAGGCACCTAAACAACCGCCGCCGCTGAAAACCAAACCAATTTTCAAAGAAATCACTTCCTGTTTTTAATTAATTATAACTAAATTCTTTCCCAAACTACAGTATTTATTTCACCATAGTAAAGCTTTAGTCTTTAGTATAAAATTAATTTATGCAGAAAATATTAAAAGTAGTTACAAATTTTATTAATGTTAATTTGTAATAATTTAATTTAGAACGTATGTTTCTCATTGATAAGGTTATACTATAAGTATAGGAATTAACTTAAGGAGGAAAGCATATAAATCATAAATATGGATCATAAAATGCCGGTAAAATGTAACTATTACCCATGGATGTTAACTAAATATTTTGATATAATATATTTTATAGGTGGTGAAATGTTTGGAAAAGGAAATTATGGAAATATTGAAATCAATGCAGGGTGACATGAAATCAATGCAGGGTGAAATGAAATCAATGCAGAGTGAAATGAAAAAAACAAATGAAAAACTAGAAAATGTTGAGAATAAGACTGATAAAAATACAATATTACTGGAAGATTTAAATAAAAAAGTTCAAATCATTGCAGAAGTAAGTTATTCTTTAACTGAGCAAATAGATAGAGAAAAAGATAAGGATGGCAAATCATTAAAAGATAGATTAAATATTATAGAACTGGCAGTTACTGATACATCATCAAGAGTGAAAGATGTTCAAAAGGATTTATCTAGGGCAGTTAGGGTTACTGCTGAAAATTGGGCTGAAATAGTTGAATTAAAAGCTGTTAAATAAGGAAAACATAAAGTGAAAAATTGCTCCCGGGCCATGGGCAAATGGGAAAAATAAAATAATATATAATAAAAAGACCGGAAAATTTAGAGCTAAAGCTCATAAATTTCTGGTCTTGCTTTTTAGTCTTTTTTTACTATTTAGGCATATACCAACGGGATAGTTGTTAAAGAAGCAGCAGCCTGCTTATTGCCCCGGTTTGTTAATTGAAGGAAGCTGTACTGCTGAAGGAATCATACTGGATCACACTGGTATTTTGACTAAAGAAAATAAAGAATGAATTTCAGCAGAAATTCTAAAAGTACGCAGTGATTTGAAAAGAGCAGAGATAATAGGAATAAAAGCTGCGGCTAAAGTATTTAAATCCTGGGATGAAGCTGCTGAGAAAGCTCCCTGAATTTTCAAACAGGTATAAAATCAACTAATTAGTTAAATACTAATTTTTAGAATATGTAAAATTTTTGATGACCAAAATATAATAAAGAGGAGGTTTTATAATGGGGAGCGTAGGATTCCCTATAAATGATAAAGAAAACGAGAAAAGAAGAGCATTATTATTAGAAGACATTGAATTTATAAAAAATAAAGAAAGCTTATATTTTCAAAAAGGTTACGGATTACCTCTAGGTGTAAGAGATGAAGAGTTTATAAAAGCTGGCGCCAAAGTTGCAGCAAGAGGAGAGATATTAAAAAAAGATATTATTTGTGATGCAAAAGCCGGAGATGCTGACTATATAGATAAATTATCTAATGGTCAGGTTGTGTTTGGATGGATACATGCAGTGCAAAATAAGGATATAACAGATAAATTTATAAATAACAGACTTACAGGTATCGCATGGGAAGATATGTTTGAAGAAGGCAGACATGTTTTTTGGAAAAACAATGAATTAGCAGGAGAAGCTGGCGTATACCAAGCATTTCTTTCATACGGTAAATTGCCACGTGACACAAAGGTTGCTATTTTAGGTAGAGGTAATGCTGGAATAGGTGCCTGTAAGATGCTCACAGCACTAGGTGCAGATGTTACAGTTTATAATAGAAGAACTGAAGTACTTTTTAATAAAGAAATAGAAAAATATGATGTATTAGTTAATGCAATCATATGGGATTCAAATCGTAAAGACCATATTATCTATAAAAAAGATTTGAAAAGGATGAAAAGAGATTCAATGATAATAGACATAAGTTGTGATGCAAATGGAGGAATAGAAACAAGTAAAACAACTAGAATAGATGACCCGGTATATTCTGTAGATGGTGTTTTACATTATGTTGTTGATCATACTCCATCATTATTTTATAAGTCTGCATCAAAATCAATAAGCGGTGAAGTTTGTAAATATTTAGATTATATTATCGAAGATAAGCAAAAAGAAGTAAAAGTTTTAAAAAATGCCATTATTATTGAAAATGGTGAAATCATTGATGATAAAATAATGAAAACTCAAAAAAAATAATTTCCCTTGGCAGACCTTATACAGTACACCCAAAATTCATATAATTGCAATGCAGATATTCTCTGCCATTAATTATTTAAAAAAAGGAGTGGCTAAATGCAGAAGAATAAAAATATTAAAGTTGGAATAGGTTTCGCCACTGGGAGAAAAAGTTTCCAAAAGGTGCTGAGGACCAACATAAGTAACTGGAAAGAATCCGGTTTGGTAGAAAACGAAAGCATTAGTTTAAATCTTTTTGTTGCATATGATCTTCATTACCATAAAACTAAAATAACGGATTACACCAATGTGCACCCAGAACTAGCCAGGGATATTGATAGCAGTAAATTTATTGGAACCATGGAAATAAAAGAAGAAACTGATTATTTAATTCGAGAAAATGTACTTGATATTAATGAAGTTAAAATGATTTTTGGCAGGGGATATGCAGCTCAGCGTAATGCTGTGCTGTATAACGCTATAAAAAACAAAATGGATTATTTGGTGTTTTTGGACGATGATGAGTACCCCATGGCAGTGACCAATACTCGGAATACTGCAATTTGGGGAGGTCAGCATGTTCTGGCAAACCATCTTAAATATATCACTGAAGCGGACATCACCCATGGATATCACTGCGGCTATATATCACCTATTCCCTATATGGAATTCAATGATACTATGACCGAAGGAAATTTCCGCAGATTTATTGAGGCTATCAGCAACGATATTGTTAATTGGGATAAAGTAAAAACAGTTATGGAAAACGGTGGGGTAACATATGCTGATACGAAGGTATTAACTAGAGATAATGCTATAGAAGTCCAGGAAACAAACCATGCCAAATTCATCTCAGGGGCTAATCTGTGTATTAACCTTACGGATACTAGTCGTATTTTTCCGTTTTACAATCCACCAGGAGCTAGAGGAGAGGATACTTTTTTAAGTACATGTCTAAGCCAACGAAAAGTTTTGCATGTGCCATGCTATACATTCCATGACGGATTTTCAACATATAATCACCTTTTAGAAGGTGTTCTCCAAATTCGATTAAAGTTTATCAAAGCTGATACAGAACAGATTACCACTCGCTTTTACAATGCATGTATAGGTTGGATTCGTTATAAACCATTACTGATGTATATCACACAGCCAGATCGTTATAAGGAAAAGATTAAAGAAATGGAGGAACAACTTAACGCTGCAATACCTATAGTATGCAATTATTTCGAGAGACCGGATTTTATTAATGTCTTAGGTGAATTGGAGAAATACCATAGAAATGTTGAGAAGCACTATAAAGAATTTCTTGAAACAAAGCGTATTTGGGCAAAAATTATGGAACATTTTGCACAAAATAAGTAAGTGTTATAGGCGCCAATATTTTTAACGTACAGGGCTTTGGCCTTTAGAGTACTTAGGATATTATTTAGCTTCAGATGCCGCCTCAGATGCTTACAAAATCAAATTTCTTTATAATTTTGTATAAACTTAATAATATAACTTAAGGTATAAAAATCTCTGTCTAATTCAGTTTGAACCATATTTAATCCTTTTATCAGTGCTGCAGTGTCAAAATTATCTAATAAAATCATTACATTTAACAGATTAAGACCGCCATCTTTTGTGTCCAGAACTCTGGATGCTTTTACATATTTGTTTTTCATGGCATTTATAAGGGCGCTGGTAAGTTCCTCATTTATTTCTAATTGAGGCATTTCATTAAAAATTTTAATGCCTGGGCTTTTAATATTTAAATTTTTAGCTTTTGCCACATCAGTGCATAAAAATATAGTATTGTTAAATTTTGCATCTTTGAAATTAACTTCTTCTAATTTTACGGAGTCAAATACTGTATTTTCAAAAACAGCATTATTAAAATTGCTGCCTTTAAGATTGGTTCCAACGAATTCTGACCATTTAAAACTGCAGTTAACAAAAGTACATGTCTTAAAATGTGCTCCTCTAAAACTACCATAATCAAAAATTGAACCTGAAAAATCACAGTTATAGCAATAACTTTTTTGAAGATTTTTATACATGAAGTTTTTATTTTTTTTCTCTATGTTATTGTAATTAAAATTTCCAGCAGAACTATTATTTACAGCCATTAGTACCTCCATTTACCTCTCTTCTAGGTATTTTAAATTTTATTGTTTTTTCTATTTCTTCCAGGGCTCTGTTATCCTTTGGGTCAATAAACAGGCAAGACGAGCCCAATTCTCCTGCTCTTCCTGTTCTTCCAATACGATGTATATAGGCTTCCGAGCTTTCCGGGATGTCATAATTATATATATGGCTTACACCGCTGATGTCTAAGCCTCTGGAGGCAACATCTGTGGCTATTAAATATTGGAAATCTCCTTTTCTGAAGGTTTTCATTATTCTTTCCCGTTTTGCCTGAGGGATATCACTATGGAGTTTATTGCAGTCATATCCACGTTTGCAAAGAGCTTCTTCAAGTTCGTCTGCTCTTCTTTTGGTTCTGCAGAAAATGATAGCCATATATGGATTATCCTGATCCAAAACGCTGCAGAGAGCATCCTGCTTTCTTCTGTCTGTAGTCTCTACCACATACTGTTTGATATTTTCAAGTGTAACCTGTTCTTTTTTTATTGATATGGTTACTGGGTCATTCATATACCTATATGCCATTTTTTTAACATCAGAGTTCAGTGTTGCAGAAAAACACAATGTCTGACGATTTTTAGAGGTTTCCTTAATGATAATCTCTATTTCATTTTTAAAGCCCATTAATAGCAGCTGATCTGCTTCATCTAAAACCAATGTTTTTAATTTACCAAGATCAATGGTTTTTCTTTCAATATGGTCTAATAGTCTTCCTGGAGTAGCAATTATAAGATTAACATTATTCTTTAGTTTTTTAAGCTGAGAGCCTATATCCTTACCGCCATAAGCTGCCAATATGTTTATATCTTTAGCCTGTTTAAGCTTTAGTGCTTCTGCAGCTATTTGAATGGCCAGCTCTCTGGTGGGGGTAATAATAAGTACCTGAACTCCCTGAATGTCAGTTGTCATATTTTCAAAAACAGGAAGCAGGAAAGCAAGTGTTTTCCCAGTCCCGGTTTGTGCTTCTGCTATTACATCTTTTCCTCCTTTTATCAGAGGTATACATTCTGTTTGAACCGGGGTTGGAGTAATTATATTACTCATCTTTAATATCTTTAGTATGTCTTCATTTATACCTAATTCTTTAAAATTCATTAAAATCTGCCTTTCTTTATTAACATAGATTAAATTCATGTAGCTAGTTAATAATATCATATTATCAAGGTTTTAGCACCCTGGTTAAGGTAAATACAATAGAAAAATTTAAATAAAAGCTTGAAAAGGTAATTGCTGAAATAGTGATGATTTTACTCAAGGATAAAAAAATACAGCAGTATTTATATAAAAATTATCTCCAAATGAATTTAATTTTATATCCGTTTCAGATAGATTAAATGAAAAATAAGCTTTCCGGGAAACTAAAAAATTTGAAATACTCATTCTTTACCAGAAAAAAGAAAACTTATATAAGTTATGCAAGTTACAATTAATTATTGAGAAGCAGTGATATATTGAATGTAAAGAACATAGATTTATTATGCCAATCAAAAGTCTAAAACGTAAAAATATAAATGTTTATTTTCCGATTTCTCAAATTGTATTTATTATAATAGAAAAGACAGGCTATCCTTTTAGCGTTGTAGTTGCTATAATATTAGTAATGTCTGCCAGATAGATTTATGGCAAGCATAATTTATTTTAATAAAAGGGATAAAAATAGGAGGAAGAAATGAATTTTATAGAAATATTTAAAGCAATTATATTAGGTATTGTGGAAGGGATTACTGAGTGGCTTCCAATTAGCAGCACAGGACATATGATATTGGCAGATGAATTTTTAAAGCTTAATGTAAGTGGGGCATTTAAAGAAATGTTCCTTGTTGTTATTCAGTTTGGAGCTATACTTGCGGTAGTTGTACTTTATTTTAATAAACTGCTGCCCTTTTCCTTTAAGAATGGTTTTAAAGTAAAAAAAGATACTATGTCCATGTGGTTTAAAATCATAGCAGCCTGCATACCTGCAGCCGTTGTGGGCGTTTTATGGGATGATAAGCTAAATGAACTTTTTTATAATTATCAAACTGTTTCAATTATGCTGATTTTGTTTGGAATACTGTTTATTATAATTGAAAACTATAATAAAGGTAAGAGGCCGCAAATAAAAACTATTTCAGAAATAACTTATCAAACAGCATTAATAATAGGTGTATTTCAGCTTATAGCGGCTGTTTTCCCTGGAACATCCCGTTCTGGTGCTACTATCCTTGGGGCACTTTTAATAGGCGTTTCAAGAACTGTTGCAGCAGAGTTTACATTCTTTCTTGCTGTACCTGTAATGCTGGGAGCCAGTTTATTGAAGCTTGTAAAATTTGGATTTCATTTTACCGGTTTAGAAGCAATGATTTTGGCTGCCGGAATGATTTCTGCGTTTATCGTATCCATATTGGCAATAAAATTCCTTATGAGCTATATCAAAAAACATGATTTCAAGGTGTTTGGCTGGTACAGAATAGTGCTGGGTGTAATAGTTATCTTATATTTCGCAGTGAGGGCCTGACCCTTGGAATAATATACCAGATTATATTTCCTCCATTTTACCGAATATATGATAAATATTTGGGTATAACTATATTTGGAGGTGAATATATATGCCAAAGATAAAAAATAAGAATACTAGTTCTGAACCGAAAAATGCTAAGGATAAGTTGAATATGGAAGCGGCAAAAGAATTAGGAATTGACTCGTCTAATGACGATAGTACAACTGAAAAAATAATTGATGCTTATGATCTGAGTTTAAAAAATAAACTTTAATTTAAGACACATGGTTATGCCATGTGTCTTTTTATGATGTAATTTTATAAAAAGGCCAGAAAATTCTAAGCTGTAGCTTATGAATTTCTGGTCTCTTTGCTAAGAAATTATTGTAATTATGAAAAATATTAGAAGGGAAATAAGATATTTTGACGAATATATATATAATTGACAAATAAACCATATAAAGAAAAAATGTATATACATAAGATTTATGAAATTTAAAAGGAGAAATAATGTTTAGTTTAAAAAATGAAAAAAGATATATTAAAATACTTCTAATAGCAGTATGTTCTATTTTTTTTGCAATTTGCCTGTTTACTATATTTAAATATGGTAATTCTACCATGCTGGGTAATATAGATAAACCAGATAATGATGATGCGAAATTTGTAAGAAGTGCCTGGATACTTGCAGATACAGGCAAATATATTTATCAGAATATAGCAGTAGATACAACATTTATGATGCCTGGGCTTGCTTATACTTTGGCATTTCTAACTTTAATTTTTGGGAAACTTGGAGGGCTGACTGCTTTTAGAATAATACAAGCTTTAATTCAAACTCTTTCTCTATTACTGGTATTTTTTATGGGGAGAAAGTTATTCGAAAGTAAAGTTGGAATAATAGCTATGGTAATAAATTCACTTTGTATCTGGGAAATTTGGACTTCAAATTTAATATTAACAGAAAGCTTTTTTAAATTTTTTGTATTGAATATGGTTTTTTTCTGCATTTATGCCATAGAAGAAAATAAAATAAAGTACTACATAGCAGCAGGAATATTTTGGAGTCTGTCTGCTTTATTTAGACCAACTATTACACTTTTTCCGGTTGTAATTCTAATTATGTGGATTATTAAAAAATATAAATTTAAAGATATTTTTAAACATACCATACTCGTTTCATTAATATTTTGTGCTTTTTTAAGTCCCTGGTGGATTAGAAATTATAAAATGTTTAATAAGTTTATTCCATTAACTAAAGCGGTTGGAAATCCGATGCTGCAGGGAACCTATATTAACTATGATCAGACTACAAAGACAAAATATAGCCTGGATTACAGCCAATTTAAGCTTAATGGCGGAGATGAGCGGGCGGATAATGACCTGGATATTCAAGTTTCTAAATATAGACTGAAGAATCTATTTTGGAAGCAGCCGCTGCAGTTTATATGTTGGTATACTATAGGTAAAACCATATACCAAATTGCTATTCCTTTTTATTGGAAAGAAATATTGGGTGTGCATTTTTATGCAGCAATGATTTATTACCTGATTATTATGACACTCAGCATAATTGGAATTATTAAATATTTTAAGGATAAAACTAAAAATAAAACTTCCATGCTGCTGTTTTTGACTATTATATATTTTATCCTGGTTTATTTACCATTTTATACTTGTGCAAGATACTTTTATCCTGCAATGCCATATGTAATTATATTTTCAGCCTATGGCCTATTATATTTTATTAATAAAAATAAATTAATAAAGAGGTGAGATATGAATGAAAACTGCAATATTAATACCCTGCTTTAACGAAGAGATAACCATAGGAAAAGTTGTTAAGGATTTTAAAAAGGAACTTCCGGAAGCTGATATATATGTGTATGATAACAATTCAAAAGATAAAACAGCCGTAATAGCAGAAAAAGAGAGAGCAATAGTTAGAAAAGAATATTTTCAGGGGAAAGGTATGGTAGTCCGTTCTATGTTCAGAGAAATAGATGCGGATATTTATATTCTGGTTGATGGAGATGACACTTACCCTGCTGAGTTTGTACATGAAATTATAAAGCCCATATTAGAAAAAAAAGCAGATATGGTAGTTGGCGATAGGCTGACCAATGGAACATACAGGAAAGAGAATAAAAGAAAGTTTCATAATTTCGGCAACATATTAGTTAAAAACTTGATTAATAATCTTTTTGGAGCATCTTTAAATGATATCATGAGTGGGTACAGAGCTTTTAATAAGAAGTTTGTAAAAAATTACCCTGTTTTATGTTCTGGATTTGAATTAGAAACTGCCATGACACTCCATGCTCTGGATAAAAAGTTTAAGGTGGTAGAAGTCCCAATAGTTTACAGGGACAGGCCAGCAGGCTCATCCTCAAAGGTAAATACTGTAGGTGACGGAATTAAAATTATAAATACTATATTTAAAATATTTAAAGACTACAGATCCTTTGAATTTTTGGGAGTGATATCCTTAATATTTTTTACTGTTGGAATTTTGATTGGAGTTCCGGTAATTATTGAATATATTAAATTTAATTATATTACCAAGGTTCCCTCAGCAATTTTAGCCTCAGGTATAATGATTTTATCCTTTCTTTTATTTGTTTCCGGATTGATTTTAGATACAATTTCCAGACACTACAGAGAAATGTATGAGCTTATTATTTATAATTATTATAAAAATTTATAGGAGTCATCAATGAATAAAACATATAAAGGAGTATTTCTCATAATCATATCCTCGTTATTAGTTTCTGTAGGACAATTGTTTTGGAAGCTTAGCAGCGGAGGTATGAACTTATGGTTATTGAGTGGATTTATTTTATATATTTTTGGAGCTGTAATTATGATAATAGCTTTTAGGTATGGCAATCTTTCTAAACTCCATCCAATCCTCAGCATAAATTATTTTATAGCAATAATACTGGGCAGCATTTTTTTAAAGGAACCTGTTACCGTTTTTAAAATCCTGGGAACTGCTGTAATATTTTTAGGAGTTGTTTTACTTGTATCAGAAAATAATTAAACTTTTTATTTTAATATTAACATGCACGTTATCAGGAGCCCTGGGTGCATATAATTTTAAGATGCTTACTTCTAAATCAGAGAGTATAAAAAAATATTTGTTCTCCTATTACTTATATTTGGGAGGATTGTTTTATATTTTAGCTTCTTTTATTAATATTTACGCTCTTAAATTCTACCCATACTCTCTTGTACTTCCGTTAACCTCCGTTACATATGTATGGACACTTATTATTTCAAAATACAAGCTAAGTGAGAATATAACCTGTAAAAAATTAGCAGGAGTTTGTTTGATAATTATTGGAAGCTTTATACTTAGCTTTGGAATAAATTAGATTAGAGTGAATTGGCTCACGCTAAAGCTGAATATGGAAACTAACATAAACTGAAGCAGAAATCTAAGCCCCCGCTTATATAAGTGGAGGCCTTATAATTTAGATAAAGGAAGAAATGGCTAAGCAGATTTGATATAATATAAGAGTAATTAATTCTTTAAAAAGTATCTGTATAAGTTCAAGTTAAGCAGGTGATAAAATGATATTAAGTGTAAGCAGGAGAACGGATATACCGGCCTTTTACACAGAATGGTTTATTAACAGAGTAAGGCAGGGTTTCCTTTATGTCAGAAATCCTTTTAATGATAATCAGATTTCAAAGATTAATATAAGCCCTGATAATGTTGACTGCATAGTGTTCTGGTCCAAAAATCCGGAGCCGATTATTAATCATCTTAAAGAGCTGGATGATAAGGGATATAAATATTATTTTCAGTTTACCATAACACCATATTCTGATGACCTAGAAGTAAATATAAAGAATAAGGAAGATATTATAAATACATTTATCAGACTTTCCGACAAGATTGGAAAAGAAAGAGTTATTCTCAGGTATGATCCCATAATTATAACTGATAAATATGATTATGATTTTCATTTTAAAGCATTTGAGAATATTTGTTTTAGGCTCCAGAATCATACGGAGAAAGTGATAATAAGTTTTTTGGACAGCTATAAAAAGGTTTCCGGAAATACGAAAGGTATTAATATAAAAGAAATAAAAACAGAAGATATGCGTTATATTGCAGGCAGCTTTGCAAAAATAGCTGAGAAATATAATCTGCCTGTTGAAACATGCGCTGAAGCTATAGATTTATCGGAATTTGGAATAGGCCACGGAAAATGCATAGATGGAGATTTAATAGAGCGAATAACCGGATATAAAATTATAAATAAAAATAAGAGAGATGGAAACAGGGAGGACTGCAGATGCATGAAATGTATAGATATCGGCCAATACAATACATGCATTCATAATTGTGTATATTGCTATGCCAATGAAAATAAAAAGACTGCAATTAATAATTATCGTCTGCATAATGCTGATTCACCAATATTGTCAGGAGAATATTCGGAGAATCAAATTAATGAAAGAAAGGATATTAACAGCTTCAAAATCAAGCAAACTTCATTTTTCGATTTATAAAAGCAAATGATAGTATATATTCCTATTTTTCAAGTAAACACCTAATTTCCATCAGATTGTAAATTTCATAAGTGGGTTTAATTTCTGTACTATTTAAAGATTTATCAGGATTATACCAGCAGGTGTCTATGCCAAAATTAATTCCTCCTTGTATATCAGAAGTTAAGCTGTCTCCAACCATTAATACCTTACTTTTATCAGCATGATTAATGCTTTTTAGAGCAAGTTCAAATATTTTAGGATCTGGTTTTGCTGCCTGAGCCTCCTCAGATATTATTACATTATAGAAATACTTTCCAATAATTGATTGTCTTACCCTTTTATCCTGAACATCTGTAAGCCCGTTAGTAACTATAGCAAGTTTATAATCTTTGCTCAGACTTTCTATAAGGCTTTGACTGTCATTAAATAAGAAGGACGCAAAGGATAAATGCTTCATATAGGATTTGGCAAATTCAGTCTCATCAAATGCAGTATTTAACTTCCTGGATAATCTTTTAAATCTTTCAGTCTTTAATTTTTTTTGAGTAATAAGCCCATTCTCAAGTTCTTTCCATATAGCGGTATTAATATCTTTATATATCTTCAGGTGATAATTTTCATCATAATCCATATTAAATTCCAGCATTGCATTTTTAAAGGCATCTCTTTCTGACCTTTCAAAATCAAATAAAGTTTCATCTGCATCAAATAATATAACTTCGTACTTCATAATAATCCCCCATATAGTTAATTTTCTAATTATATCATATAGAAATTTTTATAAAAAGAGCTTGTATGTTTATTAATTATTTTTCTTTTTAAACAGAGAATTAAATAAGAAATTTATTAAAAAAGCATCAAAGGCTATTGATTAGGTATATTTAGATGTTAAAATAGAAATAGAAAATTTTATTTTACAGCAGATATTAATAGGAGAATAAACATGAGAAAAGAAGCAAGCTTAGAGCAGTGGAAAGAATTATATGAAGCAGGACTTGAAATTAAAGATTTAAAGCCCTGGGAATATTTATGGGATATGGATCTTATTTCAATTATACTGCCTGAAATGAAGGAACCTTGTTATTGCAGCGTTTTAGGACGAAGCGGAGAATGCTATGGAATTATAACATATACAGGATCTGATGGACTCAGAGATTTTATTTCAATAGCTGAATGTGGAGAAAATGGCATGCCGGCAGAGTATGTCATGTATGAACAGTCTAATTTATCCTGCTATTTTGGAAACAGGGAAGAAGTTCCCAAGGAGCAAAAGCAAGTAATAAAGGATTTAAGTTTAAAATTCAGAGGCAAAAATCAGTGGCTCTATTTTGAATCTTATAAAAAAGGTTATACTCCCTACATTTTAGATGAAAAAGAGACTATGCTTTTAACAAAATGTTTAAAGCAGTTTATTTTATCTATAAAAGCATATAAAGAACAGAATATAAGCGTGGATTTTGAAAAAGGTGAGACATTATTACATAGATATGATGGTAAAAAGAAACAATGGGTTAATAAAAGTGCAAAACTGCCATTTTATGAAAATGAGTATCCATTTTTAATATTAGAAGATGAAATATTAAAAAATAAGCTGAAGAAACAGCCTAAAATCAATGCAGTATTAGAAATTGACATGGCATACATAAATTCCATTATAACTGATAAAAACTATGAACGCCCTGTAAATCCAAAATTATTGATAATGATGGATCATTTAAATGACATGGTGATAGGACAGCATATGTTAACTCCTGAAAATAATGAAATTGATATAATAATAAATATGTTTACTGATTTTGTAATGAAGTATGGCAGGCCAAAGCAAATTATAAT
>JBAXYJ010000043.1:0-15627 GCA_041670885.1 Clostridiaceae bacterium | reverse complement strand
TCTATAAATCTTTCTCTTAGCTGTGAAAGAAAATGAAGAGGTCCTCCCAAAAATGCTACCTTTCCTCTTATAGGTCTGCCACAGGCCAGTCCGCTTATTGTTTGATTAACTACTGCCTGAAATATGGAAGCTGAAACATCTTCTTTTGATGCTCCATCATTAAGCAGCGGCTGAATATCAGATTTTGCAAATACTCCGCATCTGGCAGCTATTGGATATATATTTTTATGATGCTCTGAAAACTCATTTAATCCTAAAGCATCAGTCCGGAGCAGTGTTGCCATCTGATCTATAAATGCTCCGGTACCTCCGGCACAGGTACCATTCATCCTCTGCTCAATCCCGCCTTTAAAATATGTTATTTTTGCATCCTCTCCGCCTAGTTCTATGGCTACGTCAGTTTCAGGTATAAGATTTTCAACTGCATGGCTGCAGGCAATAACTTCCTGAACAAAAGAAACCTCCAGCCATTTTGATATGGATAGTCCGCCGCTTCCCGTCATCATAAGAGTAATCTCAATGTCTCCAAAAAAATCGTAGGCTTCCGTCAGAATATCAATAATAGTATTCTTAATATCGGAAAAATGCCTTTTATATCTTTGAAATATTATATTATTATTGTTTATAACTACAATTTTAACTGTAGTTGAGCCCACATCCAGGCCAAAATTCAGTACTTTCTTCATACTTTCCCTCTCAAATGTAAAATTATACTTATATTAAGGAAATTGCATAATAACCCTTTAAGTGATTTTGTTAAAGTTAACGATTAGATTTTAATTTATCTTTAATTATCTTATGATTATTATAAATTCCATAATTTTTCATACTATTATTATAGCATATTATGTAAGCAGCTGGTAATATGCAAATGTATGTATATATATTAATATTTTATTAAATTTATGAATTTCCATATAGTAAAAAAACCTGCCTAAGCAGGTTAAATGATTTTCTGATTAAATACATCCTTTAATGAAACTTTATTTATTCTATCCCTTATTATTTCTTTATCTATTGTATATAAATTAAGTTCCTTCATCCTTTCAAAATAATTAGAACCTGCAAAGGTGTACCTGCTTCTTCTTCCCTGCTTAATTTTCATTCTGTCATTAGCATAAGCTATGATATCACCAATTGCCAAGGTTCTTGGAAGTATTAAAGGTTTTATTCCAAGATAATACCTGACTGCATTATGTCCTGCTAAGGCTCCTGTGCATATTGCTTCTGTGTGGCCTACGAAAAGCCCGGCTTTTTCTCCAGCACAAAATAGATTTTTAAGTCCTTTTACTCTTAAATCATTTCCGGTTGGTGCAACAGATAAATATCTTATAGAATTTCCTTTTCCTCCGGCATAAGGATCTATATACCGTGCATTTTCAAAGCCTGGAATTTTTCTTAGCTTATCTAACGGAAAATAGGTAGTCATAAGCTTAATATGTCCAGTATCTAAAAGAATCAGATTTTCCGCATATTCTTTTAGAGCATATTGCTGGCATACCTTAGTCTTTAATTTATCTAAGTTTACATATTCCTCTGGAAGAGGAGCTGTATAGACTCCGGTTTTATTTAATTCCTGAATTATTTCATCTGACAGGCTTTCCCTGGAAAGTTCACAGGATCCGCTGAAAGCACCATAAACATCATCTTCTCTTTCTCCCTGAAGGTCAGCTATTCCTGCTCTGTAACTAATGCTGATCCTGGGTCCAAAGGCAGGGCACCTAAGTATGCACATGCAGCAGCCATTGCCGTATCTTAAACAGTTTCCCATAGGTCCGGTTGACCCGGTTGTCTCTATAAATACATCTGCCTCCATGTAAGAACCATCGGAAAAATGAATTCCCTTTATTTTTCTGTCTTTTACTTCCACATCTACCGCTCTTTTAATCAGGTTTATATTAACTCCAATCTCTTCTAAGTATCTTCTGACTTTAGGTTCAATTATATTTACATTATATAAATTTGCATGCTGATGACCTGAGAAATTAATGTTTTTATGAAGAGAAGATTCGTCGCAAATATTAATCAGATCACCTGCTCCAAGTTCAATAAGCTCCTCGGATGCTGTAAATCTGCCATTGTTTCTCATTATTCCACCTACATTACCAAGCCCTAAAAGCATATCTGTCTTTTCATAAAGGTAAACATCGGCTCCTGCTTTTTTAGCAGTTATGGAAGCGCTGCATCCAGCCCAGCCTCCGCCTATAATAACCACCTTCAAAATATCTCCCCCATGTTATATTAATCTTCTTTCTCTAAACAAATATTTTGGTTCAATCTGAAGTTTACATAATTTTTTTACCTTATGGCCTGAAAATCTGGCGCTGCAGGCACCGCATCCTCCCTCTCCGCAGCACATTTTTGCATTATTGCAGCAGGTAAATGATTTATCAGATATTAAGTCTGATATCCGCAGTATTATTATATCCTGTGCAGATACATGAATTAAATCCGTATCTTCCTTATACTTATTTAAAATATTAACAAATTCTTCTGTTAAATTCCCGTTTGAAAAAATATTTAAATAAATTTCTTTAATGTTATAGTTTTTAATTTTACTCTTTACATAAGACAAATCCAGGTTAGAAGTATCACTAATTAAAATAATATGGTTACCATTTTCTGTCAGCTTCTTAATTAACGGAATGGCAGGGATTATCCCTATTCCGTTTGTAATAATTAAGGCTCTTTTCTCTTTAAGAGAGTTTATTTTTTTAATTCCAAATATTCCATTCCAATAAGGGCCTCTTATAATCAGCTCTTTTTCAGATAAATCTATTGCCTTTGTTTTTGTACCTCTAAGCTCTATACCTAACTCTATATAATCTTCCTCTGTGTTTACTTCCAAAATTGAAATTGGAGTATCATAATAATTATCAAATTTTTCATTTCTGATAAATACAAAGCTTCCCACATAAGTTAATTCACCGGCCAGGGAATGTGGTACACTAACCTTTAAATAAAATACATTTTCCCTGCTTATTTTATTTTCTATTAAACATTTATAGCTTTCTCTTCCATTTTTAGATTTTTGCCCATTATTTATAAATTCTCCATATATGCATACTCCCTTCCAGTTTATACAGTCACAGAATTTTTCCCCTCTTAAGCAGGAGCATAATATACACTCTCCTGTTTCTGCCAGGCTGCAGGGGCAAAATCTGGTTCCTGCGTCAATGCAGTCTATATACTCATAGTCCATAAGTACTCTCCGAAATTACTATACTATAGAATATAAAAACTTCCTCAAATATGTTCGTAAGAATTTAGAGAGTACAATTTTTTCTTTACCTTTTCATACCATTTTTTAAATTTATTTTTATAATCTATATCATTTTGTGAATACAATCTGCAGGAGAATATTATATCATCATCTTTAAATACACATAATGTTCCAATCCTGTCTCCCTTTTTTACAGGAAGAGGATCATCATTCATATATACTTTATAGCTTAAGCTTTCGCCAATGCCAACAGGCAGTGACACATCTTCAGATACAGTAAGAAAAGCTTTTTTATCTCCATAAGGAATACTTATTTCAGATACAGTATCTCCTTTTTTTAGTATGGTCTTAAAACTGTAATTTTCCATTACATAATTGTACAGCTTTTTAGTTACATTCCACCTGTCACTGCAGTTTAATAAAACTATTATTATGTTTCTGTTATTAGTATTAACGGAAGTTACCAGGCACTTCCCGGCGTTTCCTGTGAAGCCTGTTTTTACTCCATTGGCTGCAGGAATTAAATAAAGTATCTTATTGATATTATGGTAGCTTCTAGTAAATAATCCCTGACCGTTTGTATCCTTAGTTGATACTATCTCATTGAAAACACTATTTTTCATTCCTATTGAGGTAAAATATGCCAAATCATAAGCTGTTGAATAATGCTGATCATTGTCTAGTCCATGAGGTGATGTGAAATGGGTGGTTAATACTCCCATTTCCTTTATATATGAATTTACCATATTCATAAAATTTTCTTCACTTCCGCCAATTCCCTCAGCTATAGCAATAGCAGCATCATTTCCTGATCTTAACATAAGACCGTATAAAAGCTCCCTTAAGCTTATTTCTTCCCCTTCTTTATATCCTACTTTTGATCCTGATACCCTGGCTGCTTTTTTTGATATAGTATATTTTTCATCCAGATTTCCGTATTTTATTGCAACCAAAGCCGTTACAATCTTGGTAGTGCTTGCATTAGCAGTCTCTTCATATCCATTTTTATTATATAAAACCCTATTTGTTGTTCCATCTAATACTACTGCATACCTGGAATTTATATTTGGCTCTGCTGATACGGTGACGCTGATCAGTAAAATAGAGATAAATATAAAAATCAACAATTTATTTTTCAATTTATCACCCTCAATTAAGGAAAATTTTAATTTCCCGATTTAATCTTATTATTATTCTAAGTAATTTTGTAATAAATACTCATACAAATTATTCCATACTATTTTTATCAAACGTGAAATTAATATATTTTTATGGCAATACTAATAAATGGAGTTTTGGAGGAAATTATGATATATTTTCTAGTAATTTTACTATTCATTCCCATTCCCATGATTATCAAAATTAAATACCAGCGGAAATTAGATATTTATATATATAACAAGAGAATTAGTTTTCGTAAAAATAAGAAAAAGAAAAAGAAAAAATCAATTCATCGGAAAAAATTTAAGATATTTTGGAAACCGTATATTAAATTTAATATAAAGCTTGTATATGGATTTGATGATGCAGCTGCTACTGCCATATCTTATGGTCTTATTTTTTCTGTTTTGCCATTAATAAAAAGATTACTCTGTAATTTTTTTAATGTTAAAGGTTTTTCCCAGGATATTAAGCTGGATTACGAAAGAAAAATATTCAATTTATATATAAGATGCATAATATTTATTAATATTGCGCAAATTATAGTAGACCTGATTTATATAATTTATTTTAATTTAAAGAGAGGTGTATTTTATGGAAAACCATCCAATAGACAGTCTAATGAAAAGCACCATGGAAAATCTTAAGGAAATGATTGATGTAAATACTATAGTAGGAGATGCTGTTTATAATGCAGACGGCTCAGTTATCCTGCCTATTTCTAAAGTATCTTTTGGATTTGCTACAGGAGGAAGTGAATTTAAGAGCGGAGGTAATAATATAACCTACCCCTTTGGAGGAGGAGCTGGTGCAGGAGTTTCTGTAAAGCCTGTAGCATTTTTAGTTATAAGGGAAGATAAGGTCAGACTTCTTCAGGTAGATGGAGAAAACATTTATGATAAACTTATAGATTCTGTACCTCAGCTTATGGATATAATTAAAGATTATTGTAAAAAGGATAAAAAAGAAGAAGAAATGGAGTAATTACTCGATTTCTTCTTCAAATTCCGAAATATTAGGTAAATCTTTTATAGAATTCAAGCCAAAATATGTTAAGAAATCACTGGTTGTAGCATATAGAATGGGTCTTCCTATTACATCCAGTCTTCCTTTTTCAATTATCAATCCTTTTTGCAAAAGTGTATTTACAGCACTATCTGACTTTACCCCTCTTATCTCTTCTATTTCTAATCTTGTTATTGGCTGTTTATAAGCAATTATTGACAGAGTCTCTATAGACGCCTGAGATAATGATTGTCTATAATTTATTTTTAATAATTTCTGAATATAGGAATTATTTTTTCTTTTTGCTGCCAGATAGTACTCATTATTGCTTATTATAAGTTCAATACCCCTTTCTTCTTTTAAGTATTCATCCCTTAACTGAAGGAGAAGGTTTTTTGTTTTAGCCTCTGCCACTTCTATTATTTCTGCTATGTCCTTAAGCTTTAGCCTGTCTCCGGATGTAAATAAAAGCCCTTCTATTATTGATATTAGTCTTTCTCTATCTGAAATCTGACAAAACTCAATTTGATTTATACTAACTTCTTCCATCTATATTATCCTCTCTATATATATTTCATTAAAATTATCTCTTTGCACTGCTTTAACTTCTTTTTGTTTTACTAATTCTAAGAGTGCAAGGAAGGTAACTACCAGCTCCAGTTTATTATTACAGCTTAAACTGAGTTTAGAAAACTCAATTATTCTATTATTAAATAATTTTTGTCTCAGCTCCTCCATCTTGTCCTCTACTCTATAGGTATCTGCTGATATTTTATCATTTATTCCATTAGTATTTATTTTTTCTTTATTTCTTTCAATAAGTTCTTTATATATTCTATATAAATCCATTAAAGTTTTCCCGGAAAAAAGTTCTTTATCTATATCCTTTTGGAAACTATCATCTATAATTTCAGGTTTTTTTACATAAAAAGGCCCAAATTTTTCTTCTTTTTTTCTAAGATATAAAGATATTTCCTTGAACTTTTTATATTCTATAAGCTTTTGTATAAGCTTTGCTTTAGGGTCCTCCTCCTCAGTTTCATTTTCCTTATTTTTAGGAAGAAGCTCTCTTGATTTTATCTCTAGAAGAGTTGCTGCCATTACGATAAATTCTGAGGTTATCTCTAAATCCATTTCTTTCATGTTATTTATATATTCTATATACTGATTAGTAATTTCAAATATTGATATATCATATATACCAAGCTGATTTGCTTTTATAAGATGAAGCAATAAATCAAAAGGTCCTTCAAAATTACTTATTTTTATATTTACAGCCATAAATTTCTCCTAAACTAAAGTATTTAATCTAAATTTCAAGTCTCTTTTTATAATATCTCCTATCTCTTTTCCCTTATAGCCCAATAACTTAAGATCTTGTCCAGATAAGGAAGATGATAAACTTACTAAGTTCTTATTAAAATTAATCACTTTATAAAGAACTTTATCATCACTCATTAAAAATTTGAAATCATAGGGTGTCAGCTTGCTTAAAATTGAATATATTTGGTAATTGTTATTTGATAAGATAAGACTCTTTAATATTTCTTTTTCAACAAAGTTTAATATAGCTTTCCTTAATTTTTTATTAATAATACTGTTATCTATAAAATAATTTATTTTATGTATGTCTTTTATACATAAAATTAGCTTTATTAATCTGTCTTCATGATTTTGTAAATTAAGAAATGAGTAATTTTCATTAAATTTAATTATATCTAAATCTAAAATATTTAAATAAGACAGCTCTAAAACTTGCTTAGTCCACTTATCTTCCTTTAAAAGAATAAGTATCTCTTTAACTATTCTATCATTACTTAATATTGACGTAAATTTACTCCTTACTTCTTTTTTTATTTCTTCTTCATCTTCGTAAACAAAATCATATCTTACCTTATACTTTATTCCTCTAAAAATTCTGGTACCATCTTCATTATAGCTATTTTTATGTATTTTTCTTATTTTTCTATTTATTATATCATCTATTCCTGAAAAATAATCTATAATATTATTATTTTTTATATCATATGCCAGAGAATTTATTGTAAAATCTCTTCTGAATAAATCATCATATAAGCTTGCCTTCTCTACTTTTGGCAGAGCTCCGCTGTAGTTATAGTATTCCTTTCTCATCAGAATCAGATCAATTATTTTGTCCTTATATTTTACCTTAGCAGTTTTAAACTCTTTATTATACAAATATTTATCAAAGGGAAGCTTTGGAAGTAACTCTTTAGGATCACAGTCCAGGCAGAAATCCAGATCTTTAACAGGAATATTAAGAATAGAATCTCTTACTGCTCCGCCAACCAAATATATATTGATATTTTGACTTATAGCTATCTTTTTCAATTCATTTATAATATATAAACTACAAGAGTCAAATTTCTGAAGTATGTCCATATTTCACCTCAAATTAAAGCTTATTTATATTATAGCAAAGGAAATTACATAATACAAAAATCATTATTATGTAATTTCCCAAAATTAATTTGCTAAACTCCAAGGAAAAATAATTTTTGGAGACCATCATTTAAATTTTTAAGTAAGCCTCCCCGTCGTACCTGCTGATCTGTCCATATATCTATTCTTCCAATGATCTTACCATTTGCATAAACTTCACAGTATCCTATTTTATCTCCCTTTTTAAATATTTTCTTATCCTGATCTATTACACATTTTGTGGTTATTTGGTTATTTGTTCCTTTTAGTAATAACACCTTAAAATCACTGCAGGCTTTACCTGTAAAATATTTATCTTTCTTTTTATTTAAATATATTTTTTCAATATCCTGATCCTTGGTTATTATTGTTTTATATTCATATTTAGAAAAGCCATAATTCATCAAAGAGGAAGCATCTCTATTTCTTACTTTATAACTGGGAGCACCCATAATAACCGTCAGCATCCTTACGCTGTCTCTTACTGCTGTTGCTGATATGCAGTACTTTGCTTCTTCTGTATATCCTGTTTTAAGTCCGTCGCAGCCTTTGAAAAACCTGACTAATTTATTATGATTTACTAAACCTATAGGAGTTTTTCTTCCCTCTGTTATTGTCTCCATATAAGTTCCGGTATATTTTAATATAGTTTGATGCTTCAGAAGTTCTCTGGACATTAATGCTATATCATAAGCTGAAGTTAGATGACCACTCTCCGGGAGTCCTGTAGAATTTTTAAAGCTGGTATCCTTCATATCCAGATCCTTAGCTCTTATATTCATAATATCTACAAAGGCATCCTCACTGCCTGCTATATACTCAGAAAGTGCAACAGCTGCATCATTGCCGCTGGCAATTGCAACTCCTTTTATAAGCTCCTCCACTGTCCTTATCTCTCCTGTATCTAAAAGCATAGTTGAGCCGCCCATTTTTTTAGCATTTTCACTGATTGTCACTTTGTCATTTAGATGAATCCTGCCGGAATCAATATACTCCATAGTTATAAGCATAGTCATAATCTTTGTAACTGAAGCCGGAGCAAATTTCTGATGTATATTTTTTTCATATATTATTTCACCGGTAACAGGCTCCATAAGAAGCGCAGATTTTGCTTCTACCTCTATACCATCGGCATATGAAAAGATTCTGATAAATGATGTAAAAAATGCTAAAACAAGAAAAAATATGACAAGCCTTTTCTTCATTCAATTAACCTCCTTTTAATATTATTTTTTCCTAAATAAAAATAAATATTAAAAAAAGCCTGCCTGAGCAAGCTTTTTTTAGTAGTATAAAAGTTTTATTTTACCATTCCATATATCAATGGAATATTTAGCTTATTTTCCCCTATCTGGTAATTTTTCAAAAGGTCTTTTTTTGCTTTTTCTGCTTTTCCCAAACTGTTTGAATAAATAAATGCTAAAGTATCTCCAGCCTTAACAAGGTCCCCTCTTTTTTTATTTAGGCAGACACCCACAGAAAGGTCTATGCTGCTTTCCTTTGTGGCTCTTCCTGCACCCAGCTCCATAGCAATACGTCCTATGTTTTCAGCGTGAATTTTTTCAACGAATCCTGCCTTTTCACTTATTACCGGATGTATATATTTTGCCTTAGGGAACAGATCTGTATTATCAACATATGAACTGTCTCCACCTTGAGCCTCCACAAACTCCTTAAGCTTTTCTATGGCACTTCCGTCTTTTATGGTTCCACTCAGCATTTTTTTCGCTTCCTCTGCTGTTTCTGCCTTTCCTGCTAAAACTACCATGCTGCTTCCAAGCTCCAGACAAAGGCTTAACAGATCAGAAGGTCCCTGGCCTTTAAGTGTATCTATAGCTTCAATTACCTCTATAGCATTTCCTACAGCATTTCCTAAGGGCTGGTCCATATCTGATATAACAGCTACTGTTTTTCTTCCTACATTTTTTCCTATTTCAACCATCTCTTCTGCTAAAGCAAAGGCATCTTCCTTATTTTTCATGAAAGCTCCGTCTCCTACCTTAACATCAAGAACTATGGCATCTGCTCCTGAGGCTATTTTTTTGCTCATTATGCTTGATGCTATAAGGGAAATATTATCTACTGTAGCAGTAACATCTCTAAGTGCATAAAGCTTCTTATCTGCCGGAGCCAAAGCCCCAGTCTGTCCTGCTACTGCTATATTTATTTTATTTACATTTTCAATGAATTTTTCTTCACTTAATTCCACTGTAAAACCCTTAAAGGATTCCAGTTTATCTATGGTACCGCCGGTATGTCCCAGTCCTCTTCCGGACATCTTGGCAACTTTTATTCCAAGTGCTGCTACCATTGGAGCTAAGACCAGGGTTGTAGTATCTCCAACTCCTCCGGTACTATGCTTATCTACCTTTATACCTTCAATCTTTGACAAGTCCAGCTTATCTCCTGAGTTTACCATTGCCATGGTAAGATTTGCAGTCTCTTCCTTATTCATCCCCTTGAAATATATGGCCATAAGAAGAGCAGATACCTGGTAATCAGGTATCTCTCCTTTAGTATATCCATTAATGAAAAAATCTATTTCCTGTTTATTTAAAACTTCACCATTTCTTTTTTTCATTATAATGTCATACATTCTCATTATACTGCCTCCTAAATCCTGTCAGCAATTTCTGTTACTAAGGATAAAAAGTTATTTTTTGCTCTGTTGGCATTTGCAAGTACTATTTCGTGACTTACAGGCTCCAGAGTAGCTGCTACTGCCATATCAGTTATACAGGATATTCCAAGTACCTTCATTCCCATATGATTTGCAACTATTACCTCAGGAACCGTGGACATTCCTACAGCATCTGCTCCTATCATCCTAAGCATCCTAAGCTCAGCCGGAGTCTCAAAGTTTGGACCTGCAACAGATACATATACTCCCTTATTTACATGAATAGAAAGATCAAGGGCTGCCTTTTCTGCAATTGCTATAAGATCTCTGCTGTAAGCCTGAGACATATCAGGAAATCTGGGTCCTAACTCTTCATAGTTCTTTCCAATAAGAGGATTATCTCCCAATAGGTTTATATGGTCTGTGATTATCATCAGCTCTCCTGCATGGTAAGAAGGGTTCATTCCCCCGGCGGCATTGGTAACTATAATTTTATCTAATCCTAATGCTTTAGCAGTTCTTACTCCGAAAGTAACAGTTTCCATTGAATACCCCTCATAGTAATGAAATCTGCCATTAAATGCAAGAACCCTTTTACCCCTTAAGTCTCCTATAATAAGCTCTCCCTTATGGCCTGAAACGGTGGATACCGGAAATTCAGGTATATCCTTATAGGAAATCTTAATCTGATTTTCAATTGTCTCTGCTAAGTCCCCCAGCCCAGTTCCTAATATTATTGCTAAATCTATATTTTCATCATATATTCCATTAATATACTTTTTGGCTTTTTCTATTCTATCTAATAAATTCATAATTTCCTCCTAAATCAAAGCTATTATATTTTCTATTAAAGATGTAAATTTATCTTTAACTTTATTTGATGTTTCTATTACCTCTTTATGATTTAAAGGCTTCGGAAGTATCCCTGCGGCCATATTGGTAATACAGGATATGCCAAGTACCTCTAGATTTAAGTATCTGGCTGCAATCACCTCAGGGACTGTAGACATTCCTACTGCGTCTCCCCCTAAAAATCTGATCATCTTAATTTCTGCAGGAGTTTCATAACAGGGTCCTGTGGTTATATAATATATTCCCTGCTGCAGCTTTATATTTAGTTTATGAGAGGCTTTTAATGCAATATCAATAAGTTTTTTACTGTAGGCGCCCAGCATATCAGGGAACCTGGGTCCTATTTTTTCATCATTTTTCCCAAAAAGAGGATTGTCAAAGGACATATTAATACTGTCTTTTATAATCATAAGATCTCCGGGATTAAAGGAAGTATTAACTCCTCCGGCAGCATTTGTGACAATTAAAGATGATACTCCAAGTCCCTTCATTATGTATACAGGAAGAGTTATTCTATCCATGCTGTAGCCTTCATAATAATGAAACCTTCCCTGCATCATTATTACCTTTTTGCCCATAAAATCCCCTATTACAAACTGTCCCTTATGGCCTTTTACAGTTGATTTTGGAATATTTGGTATATCTTCATATTTTACTATTATCTTATTTTGAATTTTATCTGCTAAATCACCTAAACCTGAACCTAAAATAACGCCAATATCTATTTTTTCATTTACATATTTTTTTATACAGCTTAAGCTTTCATCAACTATTTTAATATCCAAGCTTACTCCTCCTTCAATATATTCTCTACAAAACTATCTCCAGGCAGCTGATTTTCTACTTTTAAAAGCTGAAGAACACTTTTACCAATGTCTGTAAAACTATTCCTTATTCCAATATTAATATTTTTCTTAATAGCTTCTCCATAAACAAGAACAGGAATATACTCTCTTGAGTGGTCAGTGCCAGGTGTGGTTGGATCGCAGCCATGGTCTGCAGTTATTATAAGTACGTCACCTGTGTTCATGGCTTTTGTTATCTCAGGAAGTCTTCTGTCAAAAGCCTCCAGTGCCTCCTTATAACCCGCAGCATTATTTCTGTGGCCATAAAGCATATCAAAATCAACCAGATTAGTAAATATTAACCCCTTCTTATTTTCCTTCATATATTCTAAAGTTTTATCTACTCCGTCCATATTATTTTTTATATGAACAGCCTCTGTTATACCTTTTTTATTAAATATATCCTCTATTTTGCCTACAGCCATTACAGATAGTCCCTTTTCTTTTAAATAATCCAGCATGGTTTTCCCCGGCGGATCTATGGCAAAATCTCTCCTGTTTGATGTCCTTTTAAATTCTCCTGCCTTTCCAATAAAAGGTCTTGCAATTACCCTGCCTACAAGTTTGTCACCTATAAGCATTTCCCTGGCTATAGTACATATTCTATATAATTCGGTCAGGGGAATCACATCTTCATGGGCTGCTACCTGGAAAACACTGTCAGCTGACGTATAAACAATGGGCTTCCCTGTTTTTACATGCTCTTCTCCCAGCCTTTCTATTATCTCTGTGCCGGATGCAACAACATTTCCAATAATTTTTCTTCCTATCTTATTCTGGAATTCATCTATGATTTCTTTTGAAAAGCCATTAGGATAAGTCTTTAACGGCTTTTCCAAAACAACTCCTGATATCTCTAAGTGTCCGGTTACTGTATCCTTTCCAATGGATTTCTCCTTGCATTTCCCATATGCTCCTTTAGGATCAGATACCCTTTTAAGTCCTTTAATGCCAGTTATATTTCCCAGTCCTATTTCCTCCATATTTGGAAGATTTATGCCCCCAAATTTTTTAGATATATTACCGATAGTATCGCTTCCCGTATCTCCAAATAGATAAGCATCTTCCATTTCACCTGCGCCTACGCTGTCTAAAACCATAAGAATGACTCTTTTAACCATATGTATTCTCCTCTCTAAGCTCTCGGGTGGGCTTTATTGTATATTTCTCTAAGTTTATTTCTTTTCTTAATATTAGCATATATTAATGTAGTTGTTAACTCCTTATGTCCCATCAGCTCCTGTATAGATTTAATATCTGCTCCATTTGACAAAAGGTGAACTGCAAATGAATGGCGGATAGTGTTTAAATCTATTTCCTTTGTAATATCTGCATTTCTTGCTCTCTCTTTTAATATTTTCCATAGTCCCTGTCTTGATAATTTACTTCCTAATAGATTCAAAAAGAGATAATCATTTTTTTCCTTCTCAATATTTACTCTTACATCTAAGTATTTAGTTATTGCTGTTTCTGCCATATCTCCAAAGGGTATTATTCTCTCCTTTCCTTTTGAATCTATGCAAATTATATATCCCATTTTCAAATTTAAACTGTTTAATTTCAAATTAACCGTTTCATTTGCTTTTAATCCACAGGCATACATTAGCTCAAGTACAGCTCTGTCCCTGATTCCTTTTAAAGAATCAGTTTCAATTGATATAAGCAGCCTGTCTATTTCTTCTATATCAAGTATTACAGGAATTTTCCTTTCAGTTTTAGGTATGTCCTGTTTTAACGTAGGGTTAAAACTTAAATAATCATTCTTATAAAGAAACTTAAAAAAATTCCTGACAGATATTAATTTTCTTGCCACAGTTGTTTTTATATAACCCTTTCCTGATATATAATCTGTAAATTCAGAAAAATCACTGTCCTTAACCTCTTTAATATTAGTATTCCCCTTTTTAAGAAAACAACAAAACTCATCTAAATCCTTGCTGTAGGCCAAAACCGTATTAGGGCTTGTCCTTTTATTTTCCAGATACTGCTTATACTTTTCCATAAAGAAATCCACTTAATCACGACCTCACTATTAATACCTTTATCAATGAAGGAGAAATGTATGATTGATAAAAAAAGCCTATAATCATTACAAACAGGATAAAAACATATCCTATAGAGTAATTATAGAATTTTATCCAATAATTTTCAATCAATCTTCTATTTATCTTGTTTTTTAACTTGTCAGCAGAAAATTTCATAGCTATTGATGATCCAACTAAAATGCAGGGTATAAAAAATATATTTTGGGGAAGTATCCCCAATAGGTTAACCCATATCCCTTTTGTTCCCAATCCAAGAGTAATAAAGCTTACGCTGAAACCCAATGTAAATCCCTTTATAAAATCCAGAATTAATATAAATGGTATCCCAATGGCTGTAATCCCAAGAAGCCAGATGAAAATGATGTATGGTACATTGCTTTTCAAGGTTTCCTTAAATATTTCAGCACCATTTAAAGATTCATTCTTAAAATTGTATGTAAGACTTTCAAAATATTTAGCAACAGTCTCAGAATTACTGTTTCCCATATACTTAACAACATATATTCCAAGCACTATGCCGGTAGATACTGCTATTAATGAAAGTATATAGAACCAAAAATTGTCACTTATATGCTTGGCTATATTTAAGTTCAAATTTAATTTTTTCATATTATACCTCCTACACTTTTACTGAGATAATTGCATAATTACATTTGGCTGTATTTTTAATAAAATTTTAATTTTAAATTATGCAATTTTCCTATTTTAAATTTATGAAAGAGCAAGAGAGTATATACCTTTATTAAAAAATTCTATTCAAACATAAATGCACTTATAGTTTTAGCATCTAAAATTTCTCCATTTTTAATCATTTGAAGTAACTTTACTTTTTTTATTTTATGAACACTTATAAATTCATCTTCATCTCCGCCGATTTTTCCATTGTATAACCCTGTGGCCTTGTATAGATGAATTACTTCATTACAAAATCCCGGAGAAGAGACTATTTTCCCAAGATATGTGAAATTTTTTGCTTTGTATCCTGTTTCCTCTTCCAATTCTCTTTTTCCGCAGTCTTCCGGGTTTTCTCCGTTTTCCAGTTTTCCCGCAGGAATCTCCAGCATAATTTTTTCAAATGGTTTTCTAAACTGCTGGACTAATATAATTGTATCTGAATCTAAGTATGCCAGTATTCCAACTCCGCCTGGATGATAGACCAGTTCCCTTAAAGACTTTATTTTATTTGGCACCTCTACCTCTGCTACTTTCAGACTTATAATTTTACCATTATAAATCTCTTCCTCTTTTATTGTTTTCTCATAATATTCCATATGTCCTCCAAAAACATAACCTATATGCAGTGCATATAGGTTATGATACTTTATTTTGCAGCCTTAATTTATCAGCCACCATGGCGATAAATTCTGAATTAGTGGGTTTTCCCTTTTCATAATTTACAGTATATCCAAATATCTTGTTTATTGTTCCTATTTC
>JBAXYJ010000042.1:0-15758 GCA_041670885.1 Clostridiaceae bacterium | reverse complement strand
ACAGATAATTTAGTACTTTATAATGCTGGAATATGGGAGAATGATTCAGAAAGATTAAATGAATTATTTATTATAAAAAAAGAAGATAACAGCATAATAGGAAATACAGCAATTAAAGAAAGCAGCCAATATGAGATTAAAATAAAAAATATTAAAGGGAAAAAACAGTATAAAAGTGAAGCAGAATCTATGATTATTAAATATTTAGATATGAATTAATAAAGCAGGAGGTCTAATATGTATCCTTTAAAATTTAAAAGTATTTATATAGATAAGATATGGGGCGGAAGTGATTTAAAAAATTTAAGATCAGATGTTCCAGAGGGCAGAATAGGAGAAAGCTGGGATGTGTCCTGTCATCCTCATGGAGTTTCAGTAATATCAAATGGGAAGTTCAAGGGAATGAAACTTACAGAATTAATAGATACAGAGGGTGAAGCGTTAATAGGAAATAAAATTGATAAAAAATGGTTTCCACTTTTAATCAAGCTTCTTAATACTTCCGATAAGCTATCAGTTCAGGTTCATCCAAACGATGATTATGCAAAAAAAAATGAAAATGAAATGGGGAAGACTGAAGTTTGGCATGTTGTAATGGCAAAACAAGGAAGTAAAATAATTGTAGGACTTAAAGACGGAGTTACTAAGGGAAAACTTAAAAAGGCTATAGAAGAAGGTAAAGCGGAAGAACTTATGAATTCAATTCCTGTAGAAGAGGGGGATACATATTTCATAAAGTCCGGCCTTATCCACACTATAGGTGAAGGACTTCTTATTGCAGAAATCCAGCAAAACAGTGATACTACCTACAGGTTATATGATTATAACAGGGGGAGGGAGCTTCATATTGAAAAAGCACTGGATGTAATAGATTATAATCTTAAAGGACAAAAATCAACAGGGCTTACCGCCATATTTGATGGATATTCAAAAAACTACATTTGTTACTGTAAGGACTTTTCACTGGAACTATATAATATTAATAAAGAGATGGAAGAAGAAAGCGATCAAAATAGATTTTGGGTTTTTACCTGTACAAAGGGATCTGGAAGCATAGCATATAAGGGGGGAGAAGAAAAAATACAATCCGGAGACAGCATTTTAATTCCGGCTTCTTTAGGAAAATATAAGATAAAGGGTGAATTAAAGCTGCTAAAGAGCTATAAACCTGATATCACTGAAATAGAAAAGGAAATTCTAAGCTTTTCTAAAAGGTAGTGCTTAATTATTCCATAGCAGAATATAATAAACTGATATTAATCAATATGGGGCCTGTATGGAAGAAAAAAATAAAACCATAAGCGAAGAAATTCTAATCATCGGCATGGATATAAAAAAATATCAGCTGCCGGAGCCATATCCTAAAATTAAACCAGATAAAAATGATAAAAAGTATATAAAATTAGTATTTCAGGATTATGCCAGCCGTGATGGGGAAATGACTGCTGTTAACCAGTATATCCATTCCCATATTACTATTCCTGAAAAAGATGAAGTTAGTAAACAGATAATAGATGCATTTAAAGGTATTGCAATAATAGAAATGTTCCATCTTGAGCTTTTAGGGGACTTAATAAATGATTTGGGTGGAGATCCAAAGTTTGTAAGCGGAAAAGATATTCCCTGGAAAAGCAGTTTCATTCCTTATGGCAGAAAATTAAAGGAAAAACTTAAAAATGCTGTATTAAGTGAAGAAACTGCTATAAAAAATTATGAAAATCATATAAAGCTTATTGAAAGCAAAGAAATTAAAAAGTTATATAAAAGGATAATATTAGACGAAAAACTGCATCTTGAAATATTTGAAAAACTCCTAAAAAAATCTGAAAAAGTTTAATTTATTCAATTTTTTTAAGGAGCCAGATTATCTGGCTCCTTAATCAGGTTAATGCCCATCATTGAGCACTTATGGCCATTTAATAATAAGGGCAGGTTTTACATTAAAGATTAGTTTTAGTTATATTATATGTATAAGAAAAGTTTGTTCATAAATGCATAATAAACAATTTTTGGTATATAATGAATATGAAGTGGTTTGACTTAAAAATATCAAACTATCCAGAGAATTTATAGACATATAAAATTTTGTTAACTATAGGAAAGAGGAGAATAATTATGGAATATATATTTTTAATAGATTCCTGTGCTGACTTGCCTGTTGGTTTTGTTGAAGAAAATAGTATTAAGTATTTGTCACTTAAGTATAATATCAATGGAATGGAACACGAAGACGATTTTGGCAAGAACTTAAGCTATAAAGAATTTTATAACGGTATGAGGGCCGGTGCAGATACTAGTACAAGCCAAATAAATGTACAGAGGTATTATGAAGAATTTAAAAGGTGGACAGAGAAGGGTTATGCCATAGTTTATATAGGATTTTCATCAGGACTTAGCGGCAGTGTAAATAGTGCTCATATTGCAGAAAATGATTTGAAAGAAGAAGGATTAGGTAATAATATTTATATTGTTGATTCCAGATGCGCTTCATTAGGCTATGGGCTCTTGGTATACTATGCAATTCTTCAAAAGAAAAAAGGAGCATCTGTTGAAGAAATTGTCAAGTTTGCTGAAAAATTAAAACTAAGAATAAATCACTATTTTACCGTTGAAGATTTAGTATATTTATATAGAGGAGGCAGAGTGTCAAGAGCTGCAAAAACAGTAGGTACCCTGCTTGATATTAAACCGGTTCTTCATGTAGATGATGAAGGAAAGCTTATCCCTTTATATAAGGTGAAAGGAAGAAAAAAATCAATTAAGGCACTGTATACAAATATGGAGGAAAGAATAGAGGATTTTGAAGACAATACAATAGCCATAAGTCATGGAGACTGTATTGAGGATGTAAATTATTTAGTATCTCTTATAAGAGATAAGTTCCCATCAAATAAAATCATTATAAATAATGTGGGCCCGGTTATAGGTTCCCATTCAGGCCCTGGAACAATGGCATTATTCTTTGTAAGTAAAGGAAGAAACTAATCATAAAATACTATCTTTATTATGAATTGATTTATAAATAGCAAACTAAAAATAATGCAATATTTAAAAATAAGCCGCAAAAGCGGCTTATTTGACTTTGCATTGGAATATCTTTACTATATGCTTCAACAATATTTTTTGTATTGTTTTATACAAGTTTTCTTATTTCTCATAGAAATAATTACTCCTAATAACTTTATCAGCTACTTCTATACCTTCTTGTACAAATTTCTTTTTATTATTGTCCACATTACCTACTATGCTTCCATTTGCTAAGAAGGCGTAGCTATATTTAGTATTAAGAAGATTTTTACCCATAACGGTGTTCTCATATTTATTTTTTCCTGCTCCCATCAAGTAGCACAGTGTAGGCATCAAATCTATCTGTCCTCCAATAGTATCTATTGTTTCGCTATTTAAGCCTTTATAATATAACAAAAGAGGAATTTCTTTGTTCTCATTCTGCCACCAGGATTCCTTCTCCTTAATTTCATTTACCTCATCGTTATAAAATTTGTGGACACTGGTATGATCTCCATAGATTACTACTAAAGTATCATTAAGGATTCCTTTCTTATCTAAAGTGTCAAGGAAAATTCCCAGCTGTTTGTCTGTATAATGAATACTTTGGAAATATCCTCCCATTTTTGTTTTATCCAAATCAGGATTAAGCTTCATATCTCTATATTTTTCAGGAAGATCAAAGGGAGCATGGCTTGTAAGTGTTACCATAAATGTATAAAAAGGCTTTTTCTCTTTTTCAATTATAGGAACAACCTGATTAAAATAGCTGCCATCAGATATACCTAGCCCTATTTGCTCCTTATTATCAAAATATGATGCGTCATATAAATTTTTAAAGCCTATTCCCTTTAAGCCGCTCATCCAATTCCAATAGGCTCCTTTGTCAGGATGAATTGCATATGTACTGTATCCCATATCCTGAAGAATTAAAGGCAGTGAATTATAATAATTAGCAGGGAATCTGAAAAATGTACTTCCCGAAGTAACCGGATAAATTGAGGTATTAGTCATTAAATCTGTGTCAGAGCTTGTCCCGTTACGTATCTGCTCATTGTAATTAGAAAAGTACAGACTATTTTTTTTGATTTTATTCAGAGTTGGAGTAATCTCCTGACCGTTCTCCTTCTTATCAATAACAAAATTCTCCAAAGACTCAACCTGAATAACAAGAAGGTTTTTCCCTTTAAACATTGAATAATATTTATTATTTTCTTCCTCTTCTTTATTATTATTAAACCAGCTTGTAATTTGTTTTTTATCATTATCTGATAAAACAAGTTTTTTACTTTCCGAATAGTAATTATAGGCATCATAATAAGTATAACCGATAGGCGATAAATTAAACATGGTTTCATTTGGTGTCCAGCATATTCTAAATAATATAAAGTTGTATCTGCCGTATAGAACTGTATCTGCTATATAATGATATCCAAATATTAATAGAAGACATAAAATGTTAGGCACTAAAAACAGCATAAGCCTTTTCCCTTTTAATTTATAGTCAATTTTCCCTCGGATCAACATGTAAATAAAAATTGGAATATCTAGTATAAATATAATATCAATAAATCTAAACATGGATATTATACTGTCAGATAGATTTTCCAGATTTGCTGTTTCATTTAAAAGGTGCATTGATATAAAATTACCAAAAGCTCTGTAATTCCATAAATCAAATATAATAAATATGGAGCATACTAAGTTAATAAATAACAGAGCTGCGGCATTTGCCTTTCCGCTGAATATAAAAGAAATGCTGAGAAGCAAAATTATAAATGCTATATAAATGAAAACTGGAGGAACTCCATAAAAAGCGCGCATTATGGCTATTCCATTTGCACCTGGTGTACTAATAAGAAGAATTAACAATATTTCCTTAAGTAAAATTGAAGTCAGAGTACATAGATAGAATTTGTTCTTAAAGTATTTCATAATATCCCCCTCTAAGCTGTATAAAAGAATTATATTACAAATAAATATTATACACAAACTAAAATAATATGAAATTGTAATATTATATTGTATAATATTATGGGGTGATATAATGGCTAAAAGCATTCAAATACTTTTTTCTATAATCCTTGCAGTACTGGTAATATCTATTGCAGCAAAAATATCTTTAAATTATAGAGGGATATATTATGCTGATATTGAAAGACTTAATATAAGTAAAACTGTTAATATGGAAGATCAGGTTATCCGAACTAATTATAATTCCATTATAGATTATCTTCAGGGAAAATCTGAGAAATTAAATACTGCTGATTTTAAAATGTCCCAACAGGGAAGGTCTCATTTTGAAGATGTTAAAAAATTGTATAAGCGGATAGATGAAATTTTTTACATATCGCTTATTATATCCGTAATAGGAATAGTAATATTCAGCATCAACAGATTATTTGATTATCTTATATATTCTGCCTGGATCCTTATAGCATTACCTGCAGTACTTTCTATATTTGCATTCACCAATTTTAATTTTATATTTACACTTTTTCATAAAATAGCATTTAGTAATGATTTATGGCTGTTTGATCCTGCAGAGGATCCGGTAATAAATATTTTGCCTGAAAAGTATTTTATGCATGAAGCAGTTTTTATTTTGTTAATTATACTCATAGCTGCATTGCTGATGCTTTTTGTTTATAAAAAGTTTAAAAAAAGAAAAATATTATATTGACATAATGTTCGGCATTTGATAATATAAACCTATAATTTAGAAAACAGTCATACAACTGGCGGATAGTGGGTAACCACAGGGAGTATGACTCGTAAAGCCGACCGCCTGGGCAAAAGCTGCTCAGGCGGCTTTATATTTTTTGTAATATAAGGAGGTTTTATTATGAACAAATGGGAAAATTTTATAGGTGATAGTTGGAAAGGAAAAGTGAACGTTAGGGAATTCATCACAAGCAATTATTCGCCTTATTACAATGGCGAAGATTTTCTTAAAGGAGCAACAGAAAAGACGAAAAAGCTGTGGGAAAAATGCAATAAACTTATTATGGAAGAGATAAAAGAAAGAAAAATTAGTGTTGATTTAGAAAATATAGCTTCAATAGACGGTTTCAAACCGGGATATATTGATAAGAAAAATGAAATTATCTATGGGCTTCAGACAGATGAACCATTAAAGAGGATAATTAATCCTTATGGCGGAATAAGAATGGTAAAATCCTCTTTGAAAGAAAACGGATATGAGCTTAGCAGTGAAATAGAAAAGATATTTACAGAATATAGGAAAACTCATAATGAAGCTGTATTTGGGGTATATACAGATAAAATGAAGCTGGTCAGGAAAAGTGCCCTTTTAACTGGACTTCCTGATGCTTATGGAAGAGGAAGAATCATAGGTGACTATAGAAGAATTGCCTTATATGGAATAGATTTTTTAATAACAGATAAAGAAAAAAATTTATCTGAATATCAGGAAATGAATGAAGATAATATAAGGCACAGAGAAGAAATAAGAGAACAGATAAAAGCTCTAAATAAGATAAAAAATATGGCAAAAAGCTATGGTATTGATATATCAGATGGAGCGAAGAATGCTAAAGGCGCTGTTCAGTTTCTGTATTTTGGATACCTGGCAGCTGTTAAGGAAAATAATGGTGCTGCAATGAGTTTGGGAAGAGTATCCACATTCTTAGATATTTATATAGAAAGAGACATTAAAAGAGGAATCTTAGATGAAGAATCAGCTCAGGAACTTATAGATCAGCTGGTTATAAAGCTTAGACTTGTAAGGCACTTAAGAACAAAGGAATATGATGATTTATTTGCAGGGGACCCAAACTGGATAACAGAGTCAATCGGTGGGATGGGCCTTGACAATAGAACAATGGTAACAAAAACCTCCTACAGATTTTTAAATACTCTTACAAATTTAGGACCCGGACCGGAGCCCAATATGACTGTTCTATGGTCAAAGAATCTTCCGATAGCTTTTAAAAAATATGCAGGAAAGCTTTCTATAGAAACAGACTCAATACAGTATGAAAATGACGATTTAATGAGAGATATATATGGAGATGATTATGGAATATCCTGCTGCGTTTCAGCTATGGAAATTGGAAAGGATATGCAGTTCTTTGGAGCCAGGTGCAATCTGGCAAAAGCACTTCTTTATTCAATAAATGGGGGAGTAGATGAAATACTGGAGAAAAAAGTTATTGATGGAATTGATCCTATAAAAACTGAAGTTTTAAATTATGAAAATGTAATGAAAAATTTGAAAATTGTTCTGAGTGAAGTTGCAAAAATATATGTAAACACTATGAATGTAATTCATTATAACCATGATAAATATGCCTATGAAGCATCTCAAATGTCTCTTCACGACACTGATGTTCACAGATATATGGCATTTGGAGTAGCAGGACTTTCTGTTGCAGCAGATTCATTAAGCGCTATAAAGTACAGCAAAGTCAGGCCCATATACGAAAATGGGATAGCAAAAGCTTTTGAAACCGAAGGAGAATTCCCCTGCTATGGAAATGACGATGATAGGGCAGATTCCATAGCTTGCGGTCTTCTGGGAATGTTTATTGAGGAACTTAGAAAGATTAAAGCATACAGAAATGCTGAACATACATTATCAGTTCTTACAATAACTTCTAATGTAGTATACGGTAAGAAGACCGGTGATACTCCAGACGGAAGAAAAAAGGGAGAACCATTAGCGCCGGGAGCAAACCCAATGCATAAAAGAGATAAAAATGGAGCACTGGCTTCATTAAATTCAGTGGCTAAGCTTCCCTATAAGGGAGTTTGCCAGGATGGTATATCAAATACATTTTCTATAATTCCGGAGGCACTTGGGAAAACAGATGAAAATAAGGTATCTAACTTAGTAAATATACTAGATGGATATTTTATTCAAAATGCACACCATCTAAATGTTAATGTAATAAGAAAAGAACTGCTGTTAGAGGCTATGGAAAATCCAGAAAAATACCCAAACCTTACCATAAGAGTTTCCGGCTATGCAGTTAATTTTCATAGATTAACCAGGGAACAGCAGCAGGAAGTGATAAACAGAACATATCACAGCAGAATGTAATAAAAAAAGTAATGCTTCTATGGCTGCCATAGGAGCATTTTTACTGGAGATTGCATAATTACCTTCGGCTGGTCCATATTGAAAATAACGAATGTTCACAGTTTTTTCAATATGGAATATAATTTCGAATTATGCAATCTCTTTTACTATAAAGGAAATTATAAAATCTTAAATATGTGGAAAGATAATAATGTAAATAAATTTTTATAGAGTAGAAAAGAATAAGTGTTGGGAAGGCACCTACAGCTATTTTCAGTGGACGCTGAGGGAAGCAAAGTTCCCTGGTGAACTTTGCTTTCCTCAGATTTTCTAAAATATTATCACTATTGCTATATATCACTATTGATAATTATATCAATAGTGATATAATAAAATTGAATAATAAAGGAGGTATAAAAAAATGGAAAAAATAGCTTTAATTACTGATTCAGCTTCAGATGTACCAAGCGATTTAATAAAGGAATACGATATAAGGGTTTTACCTTTTAGAATAATATACAAGGACAGAGAGTTAATTGATGGTGTAGATATAACTCCTGAAGAGGTATATGAAAACATGGTCAATGAAATTCCAACAACTTCACTTCCTTCAATGGATGATATGGAAAAACTTTTTCAAACATTAGAAAATGAAGGATACAATAAAGCCATAGCAATTACACTGTCTTCAGGTCTTTCAGGAATATATAATGCACTGAAAATAGCAGCGGACAATCATCCTGAAATTGAAACATTTATTTGGGATTCAAAATCTATTTCTGTAGGTGAGGCAGTAGTTGTATTTGAATGCGGAAAATTAATTAAAATGGGTAAAAGCTTCCAGGAGATTAAGGAGTATATTCCAACAATTCTTCAAAGATCTAATCTTTTCTTTGTAGTTGGAACATTGGAAAATTTGAAAAAGGGAGGCAGAATAGGAAAGGTAGCAGGAACAATAGCAGAGCTATTAGATATTAAGCCTATAATATCTCCTGACAAGAATGATGGAAAATATTTTACTTATGCAAAAATCAGAGGCAGAAAAAAGTCATTAAATAAACTGCTTGAGATAGCAGAAGAGGTTGCCAAAGATAAAAAATGCAGAGCATTTTTAATGCATGGGAATGCACTTGCAGAAGCATTAGAGTTTGCAAATAGGTTGAAAACTCTGCCAAATATATTATCCGTTTATTTTGGAGGGAACATAAGCCCTGTAGCCGGGGTTCACAGCGGACCAGGACTGGTTGGACTTTGCCTCTTGGAGGAATAATGGATATAGATATAAAAGAGGAGGAAAAGAAGCTTCTTGGTGAATATAAAGATAAATTAAAAAAGCTAAAACTTGTAGAACAAGAACATAAAGCAGTAGGTCAGGTATTTACAAAAGGGCTGCTGCCTATATATATCCTCTTTATATTAGATTCGGAGCCATCCAACGGCAATGACATTTCCCGTAAGATTGGAGATAGAACTGATAACCTTTGGACACCAAGTACCGGCGGTATTTATCCTATTTTAAAGAAATTTGAAAAAGAAGGAATAATAAAAGGGACCTGGAATGAAGGAAAAAAGAAAATATCAAAGGAATATTCACTCACAGATAAAGGCAAAACCGAACTTAAAAGCAAAAAGGAATTACTAAAAGACGGCATTGATAATGCTCTGACTATATTCAAAATAATATATAAAGATTTATATGAGGTGAAATAATGGAAAATCTAAAATACTATACAAAAAAAGAAAATTTAGTAAATGCAATAACTCACGGTATTGGTGCTGCACTTGCAGTAGCTGCTCTAGTAATTTTAATAGTATTTTCCAGTATATATGGGGATGCCTGGTATGTTGTTTCATTTACAATATATGGTGTGTCTCTGGTGCTTCTTTATACTATATCTACCTTATATCATAGTTTAACAGGTTACAAGGCAAAAAAAGTATTTCAGATAATGGATCATTCTTCTATTTATATACTAATTGCAGGCACATATACTCCTATTTTGCTGACAGTTCTTAGAAGTCCTAAAGGATGGGTTATATTCGGAGTAATATGGGGACTTACCATACTTGGAATTGCCATTCAGCCTTTTATAATTAATAAGCATGACATAATATCTACAGTTATTTATATAATTATGGGATGGCTTATTGTTACTCAGCTTGGCAGTTTAGTTAGAGCAATACCAAGAATATCAGTCATATTTCTTATATTGGGAGGAGTTTTATATACCCTGGGTGCTGTTCTTTATCTTGTAAAGAAGATTCCTTATAATCATGGAATATGGCATCTTTTCGTTCTTGCAGGGAGTATATTTCACTTCTTTACGATTTTGTTTTTAGTAATAAAGTAAATGGAAAATATGAATAAGCTGACGCTTATTCATATTTTTTTACTAAATCATTTATACATTTGCAAGTGAATTCTATATCATCTTTAGAAACCCAGTAATTAGTAACAAATCTCATCTCATCATTTTCATCTTCATTGATCTTTATGTTTTTCTTTAATAACTCATCTTTTAATATCAGCGGTGTTAAGTTTTTAAAGTTCATAGTAAAGTAGGTCATATTTATCTCAATTCTGCCTCTATCTACATAAATACCATCAATTTCTGATAAAAGAGCGCCCAGGTACTTAGCATTTTCATGATCCTCCTTAAGCCTTTTAGTCATTTTTTCTATTGCTATAATTCCGGGAGCAGCCAGTACTCCGGTCTGCCTTAAACCACCGCCCATTAGCTTTCTTTTCTTTTTAGCCTTGTTTATGAAATCATGACTTCCACAAAGCATGGATCCAATAGGAGCACAGAGCCCTTTACTTAAACAGAACATAACTGAATCAGAATATTTTGTTATCTCCTTTGGGTCCACATTTAAGAAAGCTGATGCATTAAAAAGTCTGGCTCCGTCTAAATGAACGGGAATATTATATTTTAAAGAGATATTTCTTATACTTTCCATAACAGACAGTGGGATTACTCTTCCGTTTGAATGAGCATTTTCAATGCATATAAGACCAGTTTCGGGAAAATGAATATTCTCGCCTCTTATAGTCTTTTCAACATCCTCAGGACTTAATGCGCCATTATCACTTTTTAGAGTTCTAAGCTGTACTCCGGCAATTACTGAAGAGGCTCCAACCTCATGCTGGACTATATGACAGTCTTCACCTAAAATTACCTCATTCCCTCTTATGCAGTGAGTAAAAAGTGAAAGCTGATTTCCAAAAGTACCAGATGGAACAAATATGCTTTCTTCCTTCCCGGTAACCTGTGCTGCTAATTTTTCCAGCTTTTTTGTAGTTTCATCATCTTCATATACATCGTCTCCGACTAAGGCGTTTTTCATAGATTCTCTCATTTCTTCAGTTGGAAATGTAACTGTATCGCTTCTATAATCAATAAATTTACTGCTGTTCATTTTAAAATTCCTTTCCATAATATATTGAAGTCAGGATAAGCTCCATATCTTCTTTTGATATTTTAATAGGATTTACCTGTGTTGAACCTTTAAGTGAATTTTCTATAAGTAAAGGGAAGTCTTTTTTAAAGGTTTCTTCATCCAGTATTTCAAAGAAACCCTTTGGAATTCCAATCCTATGTTTTAAATTTATTATTGCAGATATTATGTCTTCTCCTGCTAAGCGGCTTAATTTATCTAATCTTCCTTTTACTTCAGGATCCTTTTTATTCCATAAAAGTACATATGGAAGACAGATTCCGTTTAATAATCCATGACCTAAGTCATATCTTCCTCCAAAGGCATGAGATATACCATGAGACATTCCAAGACCAACGTTTGCCAGAACTGAACCTGCTATTGACTGATATACATGAACCCTGTCTCTGCTTTCTTTATCACAATAGAGGCAGGAAGATGGAAGAGCATTAAGAAGATTAATTATAGCTCCCTCTGATATGCACTCTGTATAATAGTCAATATTTTTATTTATATAACTTTCAATTAAATGAGTCATAGCATCCATTCCGGTTTCTGCAGCTATATTCTTTGGCATAGACATTGTAATATCAGGATCCAGTATAGCAATGTCAGGTATGAAAGCTGCAGTTTTAATGCCAACCTTTATGTTCCTGTCTTTAAATGTTATAACGGCTGCCTTTGTAACTTCACTGCCTGTTCCTGATGTAGAAGGAACTGCAATAATTTTCACTTTTTCTCTTTTTTCAGGAAGAGAGATGGAAAATACATTATCAAAATTAATTTCTTTAAACTCATAAAAGAGGGAAGCCACCTTAGCGGCATCTATTGGAGAACCGCCGCCAACTGCAATGACAGTATCAGGCTTGAATTCATCCATCTTTTCTAGTATTTCCATTACCACATTTGTGTCCGGATTTTTCTGAACTCCACTAAAGATAGTATAAGAAGCACCGGCTTCCTTTAGATATTTTTCAATATCTGATATTGTCCCATTTTTAAACATGGAGCTTCCGGAGGTTATTACAAATGCTCTTTTCTGCCCAATTGCTGATAAGCATTTAAGTGAACCTTTTCCATAAATTATTTTTTCCCCATGAAGTCTTATTTCTTTCATACAATCACCCCAATCCCATTTTACTATATTTTTAATTTTTAATAATGGTTTTTTTATTAATAGTTTTATTGTATACTTTAAATGTGTCTTATATTATAAATTTAGAGGTAAAATATGGATTATAGAATTATTTTCAATCAAATATTAATATTATTTATTATAATGATTATAGGATTTATTACAGCTAGATTTAAAATCATTGATGATACTTTAAACAAGGGATTATCAAATTTATTAATGAATATTACACTGCCCTGTTTAATTATATCTACCTTTGATTTTTCTTTTTCGAAAAAAATGGCTTATAACTCAGCACTTATTATAATAATAACATTTGCAGTTTTAATATTTTCAATATATTTATCAAAATTTTTATATTCAAAATATGAAAAAAAAGAACAGCAGGTGTTAAGATTTATAACGATTTTTTCAAACTGCGGATTTATGGGATTTCCTGTGGTCTCAAGTATTTACGGAAAAGAAGGACTATTTTATGCTTCTATGTATAATATTGCATTTAATTTAATAATATGGACATATGGATTATATTTGTTCTCAGAAAAAAAAGATTTTAATAACATAAAAAGAATGTTTACAAACCCTGCAATAGTATCAACATTTATTGGTATATTAATTTTTCTGTTTTCAATAAAGCTGCCAAGCCCTTTAATGGGAACTCTCAGCATGGTTGGAAACATGACCGTTCCAATATCTATGTTAGTTGTAGGTGCATCACTTTCAAATATAAGATTAATTGAAATGGCCTCAGGCTTTAAAATATACTATGTAAGCTTTTTTCGATTATTATTTATTCCGGTTATCCTGCTTATAGTGTTGAAACAGTTTCATTTACCAAATATTATAATGGGATCTGTGGTAATTCTTACAGCTATGCCCGCAGCTACTTTGTCTACAATTTTTGCGGAGGCTAATGGAGGAGCTGTTAAACTTGCTTCAAAGATTATATTTATTTCCACGATTTTATCTGCAGTAACTATACCAATCATTATTTTATTGCTTTAGGAGGCTTGCAATGGGTTTCTATTCACTATTCATAGTAGCTTTAGCACTTTCACTGGATGCTTTTTCAATATCAATATGTACTGGCTTAAACAGTAAGCTGAAAAGAAGTGAAAAATTAAGATTCTCCATATCCTTTGGATTTTTTCAGTTTTTTTTATCACTTGCGGGAGCTTATTCCGGGTTTTTAATAAATACTTACGTGCTTTCAATTCCAAAGGTATTGGGAGGAATAATAATCGGACTAGTTGGTATATTAATGCTGAGAGAAGGAATAAAAAATACAGGAGAATGTGTCTTAGTAAAGAAGGGAATGGAATTAGTCCTCGGTATATCTGTTTCAATAGATGCCTTTGTTATCGGATTTACTCTATTAAATAAAATAACAAGTAATATGCTGCTTTTTAGAGATACATTATTTATAGGATTAGTCACGTTTCTTATGTCTGTTTTGGCTCTTTATATTTCCAGGCTCCTTAGAAAAATCAAGATATTTACTAAATATGCTGATTATTTAGGGGGAGTTATATTAGTTATCTTTGGAGTTAAAATGATATTTTTTTAAAATTAATTTTATTTGTGATATAATATATATGAAAAATTGTACTCAGACTATTCAAATATAAGAGGATGATTTTATGGATAATACTAATTTATTAAAATTAAATAAAATTAAAATAACTAAGGCCAGACTATCTATTTTAGCTCTGCTTAATGAAGAGGATGATGGACTTAGTGCTGATGATATTTTAAAAAAGTTAAATGCAAAGGGAAATGACTTTGACTTATCTACTATATATAGAAATTTAGAAAGATTTTCAGATATGGAAATTGCAGAAAAATTGAATCTAGGTGAAAACAAATATATATATAAGCTGAATAAGGATAAGCACAAGCATATACTTAAATGCTCAGAATGCAATAAAGAAATAGAAATCGACTGCCCCTTATCTCAGGTTAAAGAATACATAAAAAATAAAACCGGTTTTGTTATGAGCGAGCATGACTTTGTAATTAAAGGTATATGTAAAAACTGTAAAGAAAAAAAATAAGCTTTCGAATCATTTTCGAAAGCTTTTTATTAGTATAACTAAAATAAGAACAAATACGGATACCAGTGCAATAAGTCCTCCGGGTGCCGCATTTAAGTATAGAGATAAAATGAGCCCTGTTATTGTATCTATAAAACCAAATATTATAGAAAAAATCAGCGTATACTTAAAGCTTTTATTAAGCTGAAGGGAAGCTGCCACAGGAACTGCTATCATTGATGAAATAACCAGCATCCCCATTATCCTTAGGGACACCGAAACAGTGGCACTGACTAAAACCATAAAAATGTAATTAATAAGTTTTACGTTTAAGCCTGAGATACGGGCTCCTTCTTCGTCAAAGGTTATGTATATCAGCTTATGGTATAAAAAAAATATAGTAATTATTGAAATTATACTTAAAGCAAGTATTGTGTATAAATCATTTTTAGAAACGGTAAGTATGCTTCCAAACAGGTAAGAATCTATATTTGTACTAACCTTACCGGAGCTTACCAGGGTTATTCCAATTCCTACTCCCAGCGTAAGCACTATTACCATAATAAGCTCTTCATATTTTTCATATTTGTTTCTTAATAATTCTATTATTATTCCTGCAAAGGCAGTAAATATAAAGGCTGATAATATTGGGTTAAAGCCAAAAACTATTCCCAGCGCAATTCCCGCAAATGATGAATGAGATAAGGTATCTCCCAGCATGGAGTACTTTTTTAAAACTACAAAGGTTCCTATCAGCGGACAAAGCAGTGAAACTAATGAGGCTGCCAGAAAAGCATTTTTCATAAAACTATACTGTAGCATAATTTGCCTCCTTATTCTTAAAATCTTCCCTAGTATAAATGATACCTCTTCCATTTGCCAGCTTTAATATATGGGATGAATTCTTATATGCAGAAATCAAATTGTGATCTACAGAAATTATTGTTATTCCATCCTTATTAATATTTGCTAAGATATCCAGGATTTCCTTTTGAGCTTTTTCATCAACTCCTGTAAATATTTCATCAAATATAAGAAGCTCCGGATTTCCAAGCAGTGCTTTTGCTATGAATATTCTCTGAATCTGACCGCCGGACAGATT
>JBAXYJ010000041.1:0-16147 GCA_041670885.1 Clostridiaceae bacterium | reverse complement strand
TTTAAACTTTAAAAAAAATTTAGTAATTGTCAGCATTACAATAAATGAAGGAAGAACTATTCCCAGTGTGGCAAATATGCTCCCCCAGATTCCTCCAACCTTAAACCCTATATAAGTGGCAGCGTTTATGGCAATAGGCCCTGGAGTTGCCTGACTTATTGCAACTAAATCCGTAAATTCATTAGCAGTTACCCAGGGGTTTGAAACAACTACGTACTGCCTGATTAGAGGCAGCATGGCATAACCACCGCCAAAGGAAAAGAGTCCTATCTTAAAAAATATATATAATAAATAAAATAAAATCTTCATTAGTTTTTCCTCCTGCAATAGCCATAAATAAGTCCGCCTATAGCTGAAAACAGTATTACATAGATAGCGGATATCTTAATAAATACAATAAAAATAACTGCTGCTATTGGAATAATTATTGTTTTTCTGTTTATCTTTGCATTTTTCCCCATCCTGATAACCGGTGCCGCAATAAGTGCAACCACAGCAGGCCTGATTCCTTTAAATATTCTCTCAACTACAGGATTATCCTTAGCTCCTATGAAGTACGTGGCAATAATTACCATTATAAGAAACACAGTTACTATTGAACCAAAGACAGCAATTAAACAACCTGGAAAGCCTGCTACCTTGTAGCCTACAAATATTGCAGCATTTACAGCAATAGGGCCTGGTGAAGACTGTGCCAGGGCCAGCATATCAACAAAGTCCTCTCTGCCTATCCAGCCCTTTTTATCAACTATTTCCTTTTCAATAAGAGGAATCATGGCATATCCTCCCCCTATGGTAAAGGTTCCAATTTTTAAAAAAATAAAAAATAAATCTATTAATTTCTTCAAGTTAATACCTCACACTACCAGTAACATTACAGCAAATAAGAGATTATTCTATTTGCGGACAGTCTCCAAACCGATTGAATAGCTTCCGCAGTTTTTACATACAGTAATTGACACCAGACAGCTGTTATCAACTAATCTTGATTTTAGCATATTATCTAAAGAATTTCCTTCGTATTCTTTAGAAATGCTGCTAATAACATATTTTGATTCCTTAGTAAAAATATAGAAATGATACTCCAAATAATCATAGTATTTACTTTTATTTTCCTTCCCGTTTTTACAGATACTGCAGGGCAAATCGTAATATTCAGTGGTAAACTCTGCATCATTTCTTTCATTTAATAGAGAAATTATAATATCAGCATCAATACCTGTCACTGGATTTTCTTCATCATTTTGAAAGTATTCCAGGTTTTCCTCTGAAAGAGTATATTCTTTATCATTAAAACAAAATTCAAAGCTGTTCATTTTAACCTCCAAGATTAAATTATAGACTAATGATAAATCAAAATTATAAAATATTCAATTAGTAATTAATTCATTGAAAAAATAAGGCAATTAAAGTATAATTTAATTGTATTTGAACTATTAAGTCAAGGAGATATGAGCGTGGTTAATATTAGTGCCATTAAAAATGGGAAAGATGTACAAAATAAATATTCCAGCTCCTTTGTAAAAAGTGGAATTCTACTTTTATACGGGAGAAGTGTTTCCATTTTTAAGGAAAGTACTGGTTTGCTATCCATGAATCAAGATGCAATAATTGATTTTGATATATCATAACTAGTATATATTTCTTCCGTAAGCCAGAGGGTATGTTTAGTTTTCCCATAAGGCTTATTTTTATTTCACAAATTTAGGAGGAATATTAAATGATTGAATTAGCATTAAACAATATACAAAAATATTACGGAGCCAATATGGTTTTGAAAGATATAACATTTGACGTTAAAACAGGGGAAATATTAGGTATTGTTGGGGAAAATGGCTGTGGTAAAAGTACACTTCTAAAAATAATATGCGGCATAGAAGGATATGACAATGGTGCTCTTTCTATCAGGAAAGGGGCGAGTATAGGCTATTTGGAGCAGATGATAAATTTCGGTGATGATTTCACAGTAACAGATGTTCTAAATACAGCCTTTAAAGATGCAGACCTGATATATGAGGAAATGAAGATAGTTGAGAAGGAATTAGAAAATATAGATGAAAAAAATTTGGAAAGCAGGCTAAAACTATACTCAAATCTTCAATCAAAGTATGAAAGCCTGGGGGGATATGATAAGGAAGAAAAGCTGAGCAAAGTCTGCACCGGGCTTAATTTAGATGAATCGATTCTTCAAAGGCAGTTTGAAAAGCTGAGCGGCGGTGAGAAAACCACAGTTATTTTGGGTAAAATACTTATCCAAAACCCAGACATTCTTCTTTTAGATGAACCCTCAAATCATCTTGATTTAGCTTCCATGGAGTGGCTGGAGGGATATTTAAAAGCTTATAAGGGAACAGTTGTAATAGTATCCCATGACAGATATTTTCTTGATAATGTGGTCTTAAGTATAGTTGAAATAGAGGATATGATATCTCATTCTTATTCTGGGAATTATTCCGCATACGTAAAGGAAAAAGAAAGGGCTCTTCAATTAGAAATGGAGGCTTATATAAATCAACAGAAAAAGATAAAGGAAATGGAAAAAACCATAGCCAATCTAAAAGACTGGGGTGCAAGAGGGGACAACAATAAATTCTTTAGAAGAGCATTTAGCATGGAGAAAATGCTTAATAGAATAGAGAGAATAGACAAACCAAAGCTGGAAACAGGCAGCATCAACATTATGTCTAAATCTTCAGAAAGGTCCGGGAAAGAGGTAGTTAATGTTAAGAATCTCTGGAAATCCTTCAGGGAAAAGGAAATATTAAAGGGAGTAAATCTTTTGATAAGGTATGGAGAAAGGACAGCGTTTATTGGTGAAAATGGTTCAGGTAAGACTACTCTAATTAAAATACTTCTTGGCGAGATAAACATGGATAGGGGGGAGGCCTTACTGGGAAGCTCCGTGAAGCTGGGGTATCTCCCTCAAAATATAACATTCTCCGATGAGAATAAAACAGTTCTGGATATTTTCAGGGAGGATATATCAATTACTGACGGAAAAGGACGTGAATATCTTTCCAATTATCTATTCTGCAAGGAAGCTGTATTTAGAAAGGTTGGAGATTTATCCGGAGGAGAAAGAAGCAGGCTGTCTCTGGCAAAGCTTATGTATAGGCAGGTTAATTTTCTGATTCTGGATGAACCTACAAATCATCTTGATATTGAGTCAAGGGAAGAGCTGGAAGAGTTTTTGAAAGACTTTAAAGGGACACTGTTTTTTATATCTCATGACAGATATTTCATCAATAGCTTAGCTTCAAGAATTATTGAATTGGAAAATGGCCTGTTAAAAAGTTATGATGGAGACTATGAATATTATAAAAAGAAAAAGGAAGAAATCAAAAAGGCAGTAAAACCAGTTACTAAATCTTCTGTCCCTGCAAAAAAAGAAGGGCAGAATATTGTAATTGTCCCCAAGCAGACTGCCTCCGATAAGAAAAAGATTGAAGAAGAAATAGACAGCTTAGAAAAGAAGCTTATGGATTTAGAAGCTGCTGTTTCAGAATATTCCTGTGATTATCAGAAGCTGGAGGAGCTGTACAATAAGAAGAAAGAAATTCAGGAAAGCATTGAAAAATTAATGGAACAATATTACGAACTCTTTTAAACAGTTAAAAATGTATAACAAGTCTCTTATAAGTTTAATTAAAGCCTATATCTTATTTTGTACGGTAAATTAAGATATAGGCTAACTTTTTTGTTGTGGCTGATTTATTGATAAAATTATCCAAAAATACTAATAAATTTTTACACTCATGTTGACACAAGTACTTAAATTGTGTATTATTGTATTAAGTAGATAATACAATAATACAAGAGAGGAGTTTTGAATATGCAGTGGGATATTAATTCAGAAAGGCCAGTTTACATCCAGTTAATCGAGCAAATTCAAGCATCAATAATATCAGGTTATTTCAAGCCCTCTGATAAGCTTCCTTCTGTAAGGGATTTAGCCGCAGAAGCTTCAGTTAATCCTAACACCATGCAAAAGGCGCTGGCTGAATTAGAACGAAGTGGATTAATTTACAGTAACCGTACAAGCGGCAGATACATTACATCAGATTTAATGCTGATTAAAGAACTAAAGGGGAAATCCGCTAAATGTTTAATAATTGATTTCGTAGAGAAGATGAAGCAGCTTGGCTTTGAACAAGAAGAGGTCCTAACTATGATAACAGAAACAATAAAGGAGATGGGAAAATGAATTCAATTTTACAATGTGAATCACTATCAAAGAAATTTTCAGGCTCTGCTGCTCTTTCCAATATTAATTTTACTATAGAAAGAGGCCGAATTATTGGGCTGTTAGGTCCAAATGGAAGTGGAAAAACTACATTATTAAAGATAATAAACGGACTTTTAGTACCTGATACTGGTAAAGTTCAAATTTCAGGTATGGAACCGGGAATTGAAACTAAGAAGATAGTATCATATCTGCCAGAGAGAACTTATTTAGCAGATTGGATGAAGGTAAGTGATACTATTGATTTCTTTAAAGATTTTTACGGTGACTTTGATGCGAAAATTGCTGATGATATGCTAAAACGATTGAAAATCGATCCTAATAAAAAGCTTAAGACACTATCAAAAGGGACAAAGGAAAAGGTGCAGCTTATCTTAGTTATGAGCCGCAGGGCAGAACTTTATTGTTTGGATGAGCCTATCGGAGGCGTTGATCCTGCATCAAGAGATTATATTGTTAACACGATTATTACCAATTATAATGAAAATGCAGCGGTTTTAATATCCACCCATCTTATAGCAGAAATTGAAAATATATTAGATGAGGTTATTATCCTTAAGGATGGGACTGTTATTTTGCATTCTTCTGTTGATGATATACGAACAAAGGAAGGTAAATCTATTGATTCATTGTTCAGGGAGGTATTTAAATGTTAAATAAATTAATGAAACATGAATTAAGAGCAACTTCAAGACTTTTAGTTCCTTTATATTTGATACTGCTGTTTATATCTATAATCAATCGATTTGCGTTTAAGCTGTATAGTTATAGTGGGATAGTTGGTATAATTAGTAAGTTTCTAATAGTAACCTATGTAATATCAATTTTTGTAGTTATAATAGTAACTGTCTTGTACATGATAACCAGATTCTATAAAAATCTCCTGACAGATGAAGGGTATTTGATGTTTACGCTTCCGGCTAAAACTCATCAACTCATTACATCTAAATTACTAATTACTCTGCTTTGGTTAATTATTGGAATTATTGCTGTCCTAATTTCTTTGTTAATTGTTTTTGCAGTCCCAGACACCGTATCTTATACTATAAACGAAATTAAAGAAATCATGTCAATATTAAGCAGAGAATTTGGTGGAAGCTGGGTATTAGTATTTACCGAATTGATTTTTATATCACTGCTTAGTTTAGTTGGCAATATATTATTAATATATGTTTCTATAGCCTTAGGACAACTATTTTCCAACCATAAGATTATAGGCTCTTTCGCAGCTTACATGATAATTTACACGGTTATTCAATTTTTAATGATTTTAATGCTAATTCCTTTTGGAGTGTATACTTCAAAAAATTCTATGGGAGTTTCCTCACTTCCTCAAGTGATTTTCCCAGCTGCCATAATAATTCTTATGCTGGGATGTACTTGCTTTTATCTTGCCACAGATTATATTTTCAAAAGAAAGTTAAATTTAGATTAGAAATCTCAAAGGTTTCAGAGAACCCTTAAAATAAGGGTTCTCGTTTTTTATATATTAAAAACAGAATAAAAGCTATCAAGCTTAAGGCGAAGCATATTGTAAAAGCTGCTTCAATTGAAATGTCAGCTCCTTTCCCGATTAATGGGTTGATTAAAGCTGAAGCTACATCGCCTATAATTGCATACATGGAGAGAATAGTAGCTCTGTCACCTAGGATAATGGATTTATTTTCTATATTTATAACCATTGGCCTTATAAGCGACATGCATAGGGAAGAAAGTAGAACAAAAATAATACTAAACATAGGAACCTTTGTAAATGTCAACACTAATGGACAAACAGTGATTAACAAAATAAGAGATCCGATGCTTTTACTTATGCCAAATTTACTGCTTATCATATATGATTTAGCTGAGCTCATATTAAGTATCTGAGCAAAAGCTAAAATTATGCCAAAATAGCGGATATTTATTCCGGATCTTACGTACTGAGTCTGATTTAAGAACACAGTTATAGACTGGACAACTTCCCCCATAATAGAAAATCCTAGAATTAGCAGCAGCATATTTTTGTTTTTTAAGACTTTTATAAAGCTATTAATCATCTTATGCTCTGTTTTTTCTGTTGGAACGTCTTTAATAAATAAGGTTAATATAAATGCAGCGCCATGAGGAAATATAGTATAAAAAGAAGTGGCGTCCAGGGATATTGAAATAATAAATCCGGACATTAATGAAGCTAACAAAAATCCGAAGGTTGAGAATGAGGAATATTCTCCTAATACTTTCTCGGAGGATTTTTTGTCACAGGAGGAATAGAGAAGGGCGGTGTCACAACCGGATATTCCGGCTAGTGCCATAGATAAAAATACTCTCTCCAGCATAAAAGACGAAAAGGAATAAGCCTTCCAAAATATAATTTTAGATATAAAAAGAAGAAAATTAGATATGATAAGTGTTTTTTTATATCCAAAATAGTCTGCAAAGTATCCAAATGGGATTTCAAAAATAATCATTAAAATCCAGTATACGGACTCTATTAAAAATAAATTATACATGGAAAGGCCTCTGCTGGTTCTGTATATAGTAGCTACAGGACCATAGAAAATGAAGCCTTGAAGAAAAACAATAAGATACATTAATATAATATTTCTATTTTTACGCAATTTAATTACCTCCAAAAAACAATAATAAAGCCCTCTACTAAAAGGCCAAAAATCAGTATTTTGGAATAAATTAAATTGGTCTTGCCATAAATCCTACCTCAAATATCCTGATGGAGAAAATGTATAATTCAAAAATTCACTTTTTCAGCTTAATAAACATTGATAATTCGGTAAATTCAAGCTGAAAAATAAGTAAGTAATCATTCAATTCCCTTAATTAAATTTTAATATAATTATTCAATATTTACAACAATTAAAAAATCTTACGGAAATCTTAATAATTATGATATGTATTTTGTAATTTCCATAATTTATAATATATATAGATGGTTTTTATTAAAATTTAAAATTTTGAGTTTAATAGGAGGAATTATGGTTGGGGACAGGTCTGAACTAAGGGCGCAGCTAAGAAGAGAACTAAAATTAAAGAATAAATCAAAGCATAAGAAAAAGAGAAGGATAAAAACTTTAGTATTAATATTTATATTGCTCCTATCCTATCCTTTGATTTCCTCTTTGAAAAACATAAAATCTTATAAAATATTTAAAAACAAAAATATTAATTCAGACTTATACAATTTTATGAAGGATGAAAGCAGCAGAACAAAAGTATACAATCAGGCAATTAAGCTTAACAACGGGTCTTCTGCAAATACCTGCGTTTATTTTATAGCTGAAGCATTAAGGCTTAATGGGGAAAACATTGAAAACAGTATATGCAATACTTCCCAGCTGCTCAGTGCTATGGAAAATGACGGATGGGATAAACAAAATGATTATAAAAAGTTAAAACCCGGAGATATTTGTTTTACCACAGATGAGAAATTAAGAAAAGATGGAATTCCCACTCATACCTATATATTTATGGGATGGCTTTATAAAGACAGGTATGATTATGCCTATATATGTGATAATCAGGCCAAGGATTATAAAGGCAAGGTATATCATCTTAGAAACATAACAAAAACAGAAAAAGTAAATGGCAATCAAAAAGAACCATTTAGTTTTTTTCTTTGCAGATAATTTAATCCGGAGGTGAAAATGAAAGGGATAAAGAAGAGCTTTGAAATTATTTTCGTTATAAGTATTGTTTTGTCAGTAATTTTTTTTCTGGATAATAATTGGCTTAAGGTACAAAGATATAACATAAATTCAAGTAAACTGCCAGAGGAATTTAATGGTTTTAAAATAGTACAGTTATCTGATCTGCACAGCAAGGTATTTGGGAAAAACAATGTACAGCTATTAAATAAAATCAGAAAAATAAATCCTGATATAATTGTAATTACCGGGGATATGTTAAACTCTGAAAATGATAATGGAGAATCATTTCTTAATTTAGCAAGAAATCTTAATAAAGAATATAAGATGATCTATTATGTAGAAGGAAATCATGAGCAGATAGCAAAATCAATAGCAGATACTGAAAATTCAGAATGGTTCAATGAATATATGAATAAACTTAAGAAGAGTGGCATTATAGTACTGAATAATGATAAAATAGAGCTAAAGAAAGGAAATCAAATTATAAAACTGTATGGACTTGGTTTACCCCTTTCCTATTATAAAGGGAAGGATTCTGAACGTTTAGCCGGTGAAAAAGAATACCAGATATCGGATATAAAAAATTCTATAGGACAAGCTGATAAAGAAAAATTCAATATTTTATTAACCCATAATCCTAAATATTTTCCTGTGTACAGCTCCTGGGGTGCAGACTTGACTTTAGCTGGTCATATACACGGAGGTTATGTCAGGCTGCCCTTTGTGGGAGGGGTTTTTTCACCTGACAAAACATTATTTCCTGAGTATGATGCAGGGGAATTTGAAAATGCCAGCAGCAAAATGATAGTAAGCTGCGGTCTGGGCAATGGTAAAATAGGCTTTAGGATATTTAACAGACCTGAAATTACAGTGATTACTTTAGGAAATAGTTAGCAGGAGGTATCTATGGGAACCTATAATGTTTTAGTGGTTGATGATGAAAAAGAAATAAGAGATGCAATTGAAGTGTATCTCAGGAGTACTGATAATATAAACATTTTGCAGGCAGCGGATGGACTTGAGGCCCTTGATATTCTTGAAAATACTGAAATTCATGTTATTATTCTTGATGTTATGATGCCAAGGCAGGATGGAATAAGGACATGCATTAAGATAAGAGAAAAAAAGAATATCCCAATTATCATGCTGTCAGCTAAAAGTGAGGAGACTGATAAAATATTAGGACTTAATATTGGAGCAGATGATTATATAACAAAGCCATTTAATCCCTTAGAACTGGTAGCAAGAGTAAAATCCCAGCTGAGAAGGTATATAAACCTGGGAAATTACGCTAAAAATTCAGCAGAAGATCAGATTGTAATTGATGATCTGATAATAAACAAAAAAAGTCATGAAGCAGCTTTGTTTGGAAATGAAATAAAACTGACACCTATAGAGTATGATATTCTGCTTCTTCTTGCAGAGAACAGAGGCAGAGTTTTTTCCTCAGATGAAATATATGAGAGAGTATGGAAGGAGCCTGCTTTTAATTCAGAAAATACCGTATCTGTCCATATTAGAAGACTTAGAAAAAAGATAGAAATTAATACAAAGGATCCCAGATACGTAAAAGTTGTGTGGGGGGTTGGCTATAAAATTGAAAAATAGATTAGAAAATTATCCCAAAATACAGCTTATTATCGAAAAGGGGTTTGTATTAATAATAGCTTTGCTGCTTATCATGTTTTTTAATATTTTCAGATATTATAATAATATAAATAATGTAAACAATAATATAAAAAATATGCAGCAGGAGAAAAGTGAAGCAGAAGATAAGTTAAGCGTACTTAATAACATTGATGAAAAGCAGAATAATCTTAACTTTATAACCTACTCCTGGTGGATGGAGAATTTAGCCCAAAAAGCAAGCCAATCAATATACAGCAGTACTTCAAATTTAAATATACTTTCAAAGGATTCCCAGGATAATTTAAATAAGCTAAGTATGTCCAACCTGCTTTTAGTTGATAAAAACAATTACGGTAATATGGTAAAATTCATTATCATAGATAAAAGTCAGGGTACATTTATTACCAATGATATAGACAATATTAATTATATAAAGGACAACCTAAAGTCTTTTTCTCAGGAAAACGGGGAGCTTTATAGCTACGTTTCTAAAAAAGGCAAATGGTACAACATCTCCTATGATTCTAATCAGTCCCCCACCGGGAAATCAGGTGATAATTCTATAGGTAACTCCAGTAATTTCGTAGAAGCTTATTGGTTCCCTGCTAATTATAAGTATGAAGCGGAGGATATTCTACTTATTAAGCAAATATTAAGCGAAAATAAGGCCTCAATAACTAAGGAAGCAGCTTCTGTTAATTCATCTTTAAATAATATGGTAAATGAAAAACTTAGCATAACCATCAAGCTGGCCATAGCTGTTACTCTTTCATTTATTTTAATTTTGCTGCTGTATTTGCTTGGAGAAGATAACCTTAAAGCTTGTATAAAGAATAATATAATTGCAAAATTTATTAAAATAATAGATATTTGGTTTGGACAGAGGAGTACACTTTTTAAAATATTTTTCTTTATAATAAGCACAATGACTATATTTGCTCAAATTCTTTTAGCAATTATAAGTTCAAGTGGTAAAGTTATTATAATATTTCTTATACCAATCTTAATTTATTTTATATTCATTTTCCCATGTATGATAAAGTTCTCAATGTACCTTGACAGAATTATAAAAGGTACGGAAATAATAACCGGAGGTGATATAAACCATATTATAAAAGAGGTTGGGGACAGGTCTTTACTAAAGCTTGCCCATAATATTAATAAGATAAATAAGGGATTTAAGGTTTCCATAGAGGACCAAATTAAAAATGAGAAGCTTAAAAGCCAGCTGGTAGCAAATGTTTCCCATGATCTTAAGACTCCTCTTACATCAATAATTAACTATACTGATATATTGTTAAGAGAGGACATATCAGAGGAGGAAAAGGTGGAATTTATAAAAATTCTAAACAGGAAAAGCCTTAAACTGAAAACTCTGATTGAAGATTTATTTGAAATATCTAAGATAAACAGCGGGAAAGAAGAAATAAAAATTGACGAAGTAGATGTGGCAGAGCTTCTAAAGCAGGCTATCTCTGAGTACTCTGATTCGGAGATTTATAAGGACAAAAATCTAAAATTCATACTTAAAACCTATGATAAAAAGATAAGCATGAATTTAGATGGAAATAAAATGAGCAGGGTTTTCGAAAATCTTATCAATAATGCTCTTAAATATTCAGTAAATAATACCAGAGTATATGTAACCGTTGAGAATATTGGAAAAGGAATTAAGATATCTTTTAAAAATGTATCACTGACTGCCCTTGATTTTGATAAAAAGGAGATATTTGAAAGATTTACAAGAGGAGACAAATCAAGAAACTCTGATATAGAAGGAAACGGTCTTGGACTTGCCATAGCAAAAAGCATAGTTGAACTTCACGGCGGAATAATGTATATTGATTTTGACGGAGATCTCTTTAAGGTTATAATAGAGTTATATTATCAAATTAATTAGGAGGAATTAACTATGGTATCAAACAAAATGTATGAACTGGGCAGCAAAAAATCTACAATCAGAAATATATTTGAATATGGAAGAAAGAGGGCAGCTATTGTTGGTGAGGAAAATATTTTTGATTTTAGTATAGGTAACCCTAATGTACCTGCTCCTCCATCGGTAAAAAAGGCTATACTTGATATATTGGATAATGAAAAAGACACCTTTGTTCATGGTTATACCGTGGCTCCGGGATACGAGGACGTAAGGGAAGCTTTAGCAGGCAGCATTAACAAAAGATTTGGAACGGATTTTACTAAAAATAACCTGTTTATGACAATAGGAGCAGCAGCAGCTATCAGTATATGCTTCAAGGCTTTAGGAAATCCGGACGATGAATATATAACTTTTGCACCTTATTTTCCAGAATATAAATGTTTTGTTGAAGCAGCTGGAGTAAAATTAATGGTGGTTCCTGCAGATACCAGCTCATTTCAGATAAACTTTGAAGAATTAGAAAAATTAATGAATGAAAATACAAAAGCAATTATCGTAAATTCTCCTAATAATCCTTCCGGAGCAGTTTATTCAGAAGAAACAATTAAAAAATTATCTGCTCTGCTATTAAAAAAATCTAAAGAATATAATCATCCCATATATATTATTTGTGATGAACCTTACAGAGAGATAGCATATGAAAATGTATTTATACCATATATACCAAAATATTATAATAATACTTTAGTATGTTATTCTTACAGCAAATCACTTTCTCTTCCCGGTGAAAGAATTGGCTATATTGCAGTTCCAAATGAAATGGAGGATTTTCAGATAGTTATGGCAGCAGTCGCCGGAGCAGCCAGGGCCTTGGGCTATGTAAATGCACCGACACTTTTCCAAAGAGTTATAGCCAGATGCGTGGACGAAACTTCAGATATAAGTATATATAAAACAAATCGGGACCTGCTTTATAAAGGACTGACGGAGTTGGGATTTAGCTGCATTAAGCCAGAGGGGGCTTTTTACTTATTTCCCCGTTCCTTAGAGGCAGATGCCAGAGAATTTTGCAAAAGGGCTCTGGAATTTGACCTGCTTTTAGTTCCCGGTGATGATTTTGGATGTCCGGGTCATTTCAGATTATCCTACTGCGTACAGACATCAACTATTGAAAAAGCACTGCCTGTATTTAAGAAACTGGCAGAATCCTATGGAATAAAGTAATGAGGAAGGAAAACGAATGATGAAAGTAATTGCTTTTAAGTGCAGACCTGATGAAAAGGTATATTTTGAAGCCTATGAAAAAGAATTTAATATGTTTGTTACCAGGATAAGTAAGTATCTGGATTTAGACACAGTAAGTCTTACAAAAGGCTATGAGGGAATATCAGTTACAGGAAGCTGCAGCGTTAAAGCTGATGTTATTGATAAATTAAAAGAAAACGGAGTAAAATTTATTGCCAGCAGGTCTATAGGATATGATAATATTGATATTTCTTATGCTAAAAGCCTGGGTATTAAAGTAAGCAATGCGGAGTACTCTCCCTACAGCGTTGCAAATTATACAGTAATGATGCTGCTTATGCTGGTAAGAAAATCCTGTTATATAGTTGCCAGAACTCACAGTATGGATTATTCCATTTCTGATATGCAGGGTAGGGAAATGCAAAACCTGACTGTTGGTGTGCTGGGAACTGGCAGAATAGGGAAGGCTGTTATCAGAAACTTAAGCGGATTTGGCTGCAGGATTATAGGCTATGATCCTCATCCTAATGAAGAGATAAAAAAATATATGAAATACGTGGAGCTGTCGGAGCTTTATAAGGAAAGTGATGTCATATCACTTCATGTTCCATACTATGGAAGCAATTACCATATGATTAATAAGGAAACTATAGAAAATATGAAGGATGGGGTAATAATTTTAAATGCAGCCAGAGGTGAGCTTATAGATACCTCAGATCTTATCGATGGTCTGGAATCAGGTAAAATCGGCGGGGCTGGGATTGACTGCTTCGAAAATGAATCAGGCATAATCCATAAGGATCATCTTTGTAATATTATTGTAAACAGGGAGCTGGCCATATTAAAATCATTTCCTAATGTAATAGTAACTCCCCATGTAGCCTTTTTTACGGATCAGGCTGCAGAGGACATGGTAAGATGTGCCCTAAACAGCTTATATCTTTTTAATAATAAACTGGAAAACAGATATGAAATAAAATAATAATGCTGCCTTTAACAAAATTAAAGGCAGCACTTTTTAATTAATCTGATTTTCAGATATGATTTCGAGAAAAATATCTGTAAGCTTTGGATCGAATTGTGAAGAAGAGCACCTTTTAAGCTCTTCAACTGCATTTACCATACTCACAGCTTTTTTATATGGCCTATCGTGAGTCATTACATCAAATGAATCAACGATAGACAAAATTCTCGAAAGCAGAGGTATACCTTCGCCTTTAAGCCCATTAGGATATCCGCTGCCATCATATCTCTCATGATGGCAAAGTATATCGTAAGCTACATGCTGAAGGTCAGGAACAGATGTTGCTATTCTATAACCTATATGGGTATGAGTTTTCATAATATCCCATTCTGACGGGTTTAACTTTCCCGGTTTGTTTAGTATTTCATCTGATATTCCTATCTTCCCTATATCATGAAGCTTAGCAACCAAGGAAAGTTTATTGAACAAAATAGAGGATAAGTTTAGCTTAGTACTGATTTTTTCGCATAAACAATAAATTCTGTCTGCATGCTCCTCAGTTTCATGGCTTTTTTCAAATAATGCTCTGCTGAGCAGGGAAAGGGTATTGTTTCTGGAGCTTTTGCTTTCTAAAAGTTTATTGTGATACATTATCTCCTCAGCTTGCTTTATAAGACCATCAATACCTTCAGAAGGAGAACTTTTAACAGCATATCCTAAAGCTATGCTGAGTATATATTTAGTATTACTATCTATACTTGACTTTATTTTGCTGCATATTTTATCTGCCTCATTTTCACTGCAGTTTTCTAATATTACCATAAATTCATCTCCTCCCCAGCGGCAAATAGTAGCTCCTTCAGGACAGGATGCTTTCAGTAATTTGGCAGTCTCTTTAAGAAGTATATCACCGGCAGCATGTCCAAAAGTATCGTTAGTGATTTTCAATCCATTTACATCACCAATAATTATTGAATAAGGATATTTACCCTGTCATTCTATTCTTTCAATATTAAATTCGTAATAGCCTCTGTTAAATAAACCGGTAAGCTTATCATAGTAAGTAAGATATTTTATTTCGCTTTCAATGCTTTTTCTATGATTGATATCCATAACTATACCAAGAATTCTTTTAGGAGAACCGCAGCTTTTATATTCCACTACATTTCCCTGAGTATAGATCCATCTGTATGTATTTGATTTATTGAGAATTCTATATTCCAAAGAAATATTTGACACAATTCCTGAATGGATTTTTTTAAAGATACTGCAGACATAATTATAGTCGTCCTTATGTATCTTTTTTTTCAAATCTTCAATTGATATTACGCCTAACTCTTCAGGTATATATCCTAAAATTTCTACAATTTTATTGCTTGGACTTAAGATATCGTTTTCAAAGTTATACTCCCAATAACCAGAATTCGAACCATCTAAAACCATTTTTAATCTTTCTTCATTTTCATAAATTTTTTTATTAAACAGATGTATTTTAGATAACATGCCATTTATATCTTTTGCTAAGACAGAAAATTCATCATTGCCCTTTACTGTGATAATTCCTTTTTCATAGTCATCAAGTACAATACCTCTAACCTGCCCGCTGATACTTTCAATTGGTCTGATTACATTTTTATTTAATAAAAAGAGAACCAGCAAAAACAATGCGAAAAAAGATATTGACAATAAAATAAGATAAAGATTTAGGGAATTTAACCCTTGAAAATAGAGCTGTCTATCCTGATTTATTTTAAAATATAAAATTGTACTCCCCAGCGGATCTTTAGCAAGGCTGTATATACTTATCTGATTATCTCTTGCTTGGCTTATAAAATAGGAGTCTTTTTTCAGTCCTTCTGCTGCAGTATGAGATACCTGAGCAGATGATGCTGTAATAGCAGATATATTACTGTCAAATGAGTTCTTAAGCCTTAACAGCATAGTATCATCTAGGAACCGGCCCATAACTAATGTACCATTTTTAGGCTTAGAAAGTATTGAATTTGTAACTGGCTTTGAAGAAATAATCATAGGTCTTCCATTGAAGATTATAAGTCCGGATGCTTCATCTGATAGATCATTTAAATTAAGAAACACAGAATGATACTTTTCAATGTCTATAGCCTGATCTTTGCTTATATTAATATAGTTCTTATTATCTGTAGCCATAACTTTTGATTCTATCAGCTGTTTATCATTATTATATAAAAGAAATAAATTTATTTTTAAATTCAGCAAGGTACTTTGATTTAAATTTGATTTTTCATAATCTGTATTTCTATTATTTATAAAATTATAAGTCTCATTCCAAGCAGCCCAATCTCCGGCTATAATTTCTAAATTGTGTGTTTCAAATTTTATGCCCTGGGTTAATTCATTCAATCTATTTTCTATAGACTTATTTTCCCGGGATTTATTATCCTGCATTAAGTAATTATATGAAATACTATAGAAAAGGGTCATAAAAATAAAGGAAAAAGCTATCATGATTATTAACGTCTTACCACGTATCTTCATAAGTATTCTGCCTTTCTTTTGCGTTT